>JBCCHP010000025.1:0-13570 GCA_039028675.1 Pseudomonadota bacterium
CCTACTTAAGAGGAGGAGGTTATGAGTAAACTTTCGTTAAAGAGATGGCTCGTAGCTGCATTAGCAGTGGGTCTATCAGCATCAGTGATGGCGAACGATGAAGTTCGTAAACTGATTGATGACCCAAACTACTGGGCGTTCCCAAATGGCGATTACAATAACTGGCGTTATACCGAGTTAAATCAAATAAACAGGGATAATGCGAGTAAAATTGTGACTGCTTGGACGTTTTCAACCGGTCGTTTACAGGGACATGAGGGTGGTCCTCTTGTATTACCTCCAAGCGCTACTGGCTTGGATACTGATCATTTATACATTCATTCATCATTTCCTAATGATGTTTTTGCTATCAACCTTGATACACTATCTATCACCTGGTTCCATGAGCCACAACAGGACGAAGCTGAAACTGTTCCTGTTATGTGTTGCGATATCGTGAATCGTGGTCTTGGATATAGTTATGGGCAAATCTATCTGCAACAGGCGGATTCCACTTTAGTCGCATTAGATGCTGCAACTGGTGAAGTTAACTGGTCTGTTAAGCAAGGTAGTGAGATTACTGAAGGTCCAAATGTCAAAGAAGGTCGTGGTGTAGGTCCTGCTAGTGGTATGACAAATACTAACGCAGTACATCCAATTAAAGACAAAGTCTTTACCGGTTGTTCTGGTGCTGAGTTTGGCGTGCGTTGCTGGTTTGCAGCTTATTATGCCAAAACGGGTGAATTAGCATGGCGTGCATTTAGCATGGGTCCAGACGAAGATATCTTGTTTGACGAAAATACAACATCGATGTTGAAAAAGGTGGGCAAGGACTCTTCACTAAATACCTGGTGTGCTGATACCGAAAGTTTTAAAGCACCTGCCACTGCACCAACCACATGTAAAGTGCGTGGTGAGCAGTGGAAGACTGGTGGTGGTTCTGTTTGGGGCTGGTGGCCAGCAGATTTCGAAGAAAACCTCGTTTTCTACGGCTCTGGTAACCCATCTACCTGGAACCCAGTTGTTCGCCCAGGCGACAACAAATGGTCAATGACTATGTTTGCGCGTGATATCGACACTGGTATTGCCCGTTGGGCCTATCAAATGACGCCACATGATGAGTGGGACTATGACGGTGTTAACGAAATGATCCTGGCTGACTTCGAAGTTAAAGGTAAAATGACCCCAGCTCTGGTTCACTTCGACCGTAATGGTTTTGCTTACACCATGAACCGTAAAACCGGTGAGTTACTTGTTGCTGAAAAATTCGATCCTGCTGTTAACTGGGCGACCCACGTTGACATGAAGACGGGTTATCCTCAAACTGTTAACAAGTACTCAACTCACTTCAACGGTGAAGACGTTGTGTCTGTAGATATCTGTCCTGCAGCACTCGGTACCAAAGATCAGCAGCCTGCTGCTTACTCTCCACGTACTGGTCTGTTTTACGTTCCAACTAACCACGTATGCATGACATATGAGCCAGTTAGTTATGCTGCTGGTGGTAATGAGTATGTTGCTGGTCAAGCATACGTAAACGCTAACCTGACCATGTATCCTGCTGGTGCAGTATGCCCAGATTGCCCAAATAACAATGCGGCAAAAGATAACATGGGTAACTTTATCGCATGGGACGCTGACAAAGGTAAGATCGTATGGTCTATTCCTGAGCAGTGGTCTGTATGGTCAGGTGTTCTGACTACCGCTGGAGACGTTGTCTTCTACGGTACTTTGGACGCATATGCGAAAGCTGTTGATGCAGAATCTGGTAAGTTGCTTTGGAAATTCAAAGCGCCATCAGGCATCATCGGCAACTTTCATTCCTGGACACATAAAGGCAAGCAATACGTTGGTGTTCTTTCTGGAATCGGCGGTTGGGCTGGCGCGGTTGTCGCTATCCCAGGCTTAGCTGCTGCTCCTGACGAAGCTGCACTTGGTGCGGTTGGTGGTTACAGAGCTCTCCGTAACTCAGCACGTAACAGTGGTGTGTTAATGGTATTTAGCTTACCGTAAGCACTAAACAAACATTGTTTGTTGAAAATCCCCGGTTCGCCGGGGATTTTTTTTGTTTCATTTTTATAGCCTAGATAAAGTAAATTTAATTTAGAACTATCAATTCCATTGATAGTCTTAAAAATTGACAAATTGAAGAATAAACCGTTTAATTCGCTCTTTATTTTTTTGGAAAATGCTTAGTTAACAAGACGGAGAATATAATGAAAATCAAGAATATTTTACTAGCTACAACCACTGCTATTGCATTATCAATATCAGCTATAGCTAGTGCTGCCGACCATAAAATCAAGGCGGGTGCACGCGCGTTTGAAATAGAAGTCTTATACGTCGCTGTTGGTGATAAAGTCGGCTTTACCAATATGAATTCTCACAATACGGTTTCCGTTGATGGGTTAATTCCTGAGGGCGCCGAAGCATGGAGAAGCGGTATGGGTGAAAATTTAGGTTTATCCATGGATGTACCGGGTATTTATTCATATGTCTGTGAACCCCATATTGGTTTTGGCATGGTAGGTGTAATCGTAGTGGGAGATATTACCCAGGCTGATATTGATGCTTACAAACAAAAAGCAATGGATACCTTGAAAGGTCCTTGGCGCCGGTTACTTGGAAAAATTAATAAAATCAAGCCAACCGTTTAGTTATTAATTCACTTATAGCCCACGTTAGTGGGCTTTAAAATTTTAAAAGATACTACTATGAAAAAACTGCTCACACTTATCCTTCCCGCTCTCATTATTATCAACCAACCTGTAAAAGCTGAGGTAAACGAAAAGTACCTCAAAGTTTGTGGTGATCCCTATATGCTGCCATTCTCTAATAAAGATGGAGAAGGTTATGAAAATAAAATCGCAGAACTATTTGCGACAAAATTAAATCGCGAATTGAAATATCTGTATTTCCCACAACGAATAGGCTTCATTAGAAATACCTTGAAAGCAGAAGATGATAACGGTCCTGGCTTTAAATGTGATTTGGTTATGAGTGTACCTAGCAATTTCGAATTGGCAGCAACAACCGATCCTTACATGACATCTACTTATGTTTTGGTTTATGCAAAAGGTCGTAAACTCGATTCTATTACAAATCCAAATATGTTGAGTGGATTCGTAAATGAGGAAGGCAATAAAATTAAGTTTGGAGTGACAGATAGAGGACCAGCACAGATATGGGTAGCTAATAATAAATTGCTAGGCAGTATGGCGCCATATCAGGCACAACCGGGTGCTGTAAAATCAAACCCAGGCGCCGATATGATAAAGGATATTGTCTCAGACAAGATAGACGCTGCTATTGTATGGGGACCAATGGCAGGTTATCTTGCAAAAGAATATAAGGACGAGGTAGAACTAGTCTTACTAGAAATACCAGATGATCCTAACTTTCCTGAAATGCGCTTTCACTACAGTTTTTCTATGGCGGTTCGCTATGGTGATAAAGAATGGAAAGAAATTATCAATAAATTAATAAACGAAAATAAAGCAGAGATCACATCAATACTTAATGACTATGGTGTGCCTTTAGTCGAGAAATAAATATCGAGAAAAAATATCATGAAATATATCTATACAATTTTACTCACCGGCATGTTGTTTGTTGTTAACAATGTAATTGCTGAAGATGAAAATAAATCTTCTGGTGTTGCGGCGCCAGGATCCGTCGAACTCACAGAAGATGAACTTAAGAATAAAATAGGCCGTATGGGCGAAGTTGAAGAAATTCCAGAAGGATTTGAATTTACTGAAGCAGAAAATTTGATGTGGCGTAGTGACCATCTTTCCAATATTAAAGAACCAGCAAATTTATATTATGAATTTGAACAGTCAGGAGTAGTGGCAGATGGTTTTACTGATTCTGTTTACTTGAGAATTCTGGAACTCAATGAGGACGGTAGTAAAAACGCACAGCTCGATTTTTTTACTGCTTCAAGAAAACAGGCAGTTCGTCCTGATAATGTGACAGGTATTTATGGAAATCCTGTGCTAGGCATTTATATGGGTGGCGATATGAAATTAATGCAACAAATTACCGAAGGTAGTTGGCGCCATTTTCAAAAATTAATAAAAGTCTCTCTACGAGAAGATGCAGTAGTTGAACAAGTTAATTTTTCATTTAACGGCAAGGATTACCAGGGTAAGAAAGTGTCTTTTCAACCTTTCGTTGAAGATATTCATCGTCGCAAATATGATGATTACGCTGATAAATCATATGAATTTATTTTTAGCGATGAAATTCCAGGTAGTCTTTATCAAATTAAGACTATCGTTCCAAGCAAATCCCAGCAAAATACTGATCCATTAATACTTGAAGTTTTAACTTTAGTCGACGTTAAAAATACATAAATTCTTGTGGGAAGAATTATCTGATAATTCTTCCCGCACGCCTATCTTGCTTTTCTGTGGGTGGCTTTTGACTAAGTATGTCGTTAGCTCTGCTACCTTTTGTTAAATTAACAGCGCAATACTTGAATTCAGGAATTTTTCCATAAGGGTCAAGTGCTTCATTAGTTATCAGATTTGCCGCAGCTTCATTATAGCTAAACGGCATCATTACTACTCCACTTTGCATTCCTTCATCAGCACGAGTAGTCGCTGCAATCCTTCCACGACGAGATTCTATTACTAGAATGTCACCGGATTTCAGACCAAACTCTTTTAAATCTCTAGGGTTGATAATGACGCAAGGTCCGGGTTCCAAGGCATCGAGTACTCTTGAATGACGCGTCATAGTACCAGTATGCCAGTGTTCAAGTTGTCGACCCGTAACAAAGATATAAGGATAATCATTGTTGGTTAATTCATCAGGTTCAGTGTATTCAGCGGGAACAAATCGACCTCGACCATCTTCAGTCGGGAAGATGCCATCTTTAAATATGACAGGTTCACCTGCGTCACCAACATTGGTTAATGGATAGGTTAGTGAATCGACTTCTTCTAATCTTTCCCAGGTAATGCCCGCCATGCTTGGTGTTGCCAGTCGTATTTCCTGAAAAACATCTTTAGCATGTTCGTAATTCCAGTTTAAACCGAGTCGATTAGCGATTTGTTGTATGATCCATAAGTCCTGCTTTGCATTTCCGGGAGGATCGATGGCTTTCCTGCCAAGTTGAACTCGTCTATCAGTATTTGTAAATGTACCATCTTTTTCTGGAAATGCTGATGCTGGTAATATGACATCGGCATAACTGCATGTTTCGGTAAAGAAAATATCCTGCACGATGAGATGTTCCAGTTTAGCTAACGCATGACGAGCATGATTTAGATTTGGATCAGACATGGCTGGATTTTCACCCATGATGTATAAACCATTAATTTCATCGTCATTAATGGCATGCATAATTTCTACAACAGTTTTACCGGGCACTGGATCAAGCTCTGTTTTCCATAAATCTTCAAACTTTTTGCGCGCTTGTTCATCAGAAACTGGTTGATAATCAGGAAAGACCATCGGTATTAAGCCTACATCAGATGTACCTTGAACATTATTTTGTCCACGTAAAGGGTGTAGGCCTGTACTTGTGCGACCTATTTGTCCTGTCATTAAGGCAAGTGAAATCAGACAGCGCGCATTATCGGTACCGTGCACATGTTGAGATATACCCATTCCCCAAAAGATAATAGCTGTATCCGCCGTCGCATATAATCGTGCCACTTCTTTGATTGTTTCAGGTGGTATACAGCAAATTGGAGCAACTTTTTCAGGAGTGAATTGTTTAACATTGTCTTTCAATGCCTCGAAACCTTCAGTATGTTCTGCAATAAACTTATCGTTTTGAAGATTTTCTTCGATAATCACATTCATCATACCGTTAAGTAGCAGTACATCTGTTCCAGGTCTTAATTGCAGGAAATGCGATGCATGGATTTCAATATCTGAACTATAAGGTTCAATAAAAATTAACTTGCTACCACGCTCAGCAGCATTTTTCATAAATGTTGCCGCAACTGGATGATTGTCGTTAGGTCTTGCACCTATCACAATGATCACATCTGCATATGTGCCATCAGCAACTTGATTTGAAACAGCACCAGACCCAATTGTTTCCAGTAATGCCGCAACCGATGAGGCGTGACATAAACGCGTACAATGATCAACATTGTTATTTCTAAAACCGGTCCTAACCAGTTTCTGAACGAGATAGGCTTCTTCATTGCTACCCTTCGCACAACCAAAACCAGCTAGACCAGATGGTCCTTTTGCATTGATTATTTTTTTCAAACCATCAGCAGCAAAATCTAAAGCTTCATCCCAGGTTGCCTCACGGTAATACTTATGCATTTCATCTGCATCGATTAATTCAGTTGTCTTTTCAACTCCTTCACGTCTGATTAATGGCATTGTTAAACGATCCGGATGATGGATGTAATCAAATCCGTAACGACCTTTTACACATAAGCGGCTTTTATTAGCTGGGCCATCTCGACCTTCAACATATTGAATATGATTATTTTTTACATTAAACGTCAACAAACAACCAACACCACAATACGGACAAACAGACTCAACTTTTTTATCTGGCTCAATTAGCCCAACATTTTTTGCCGGCATTAATGCGCCGGTAGGGCAGGCTTGTACGCATTCTCCGCATGCAACACAGGTACTTTCGCCCATTGGTTCAGCCATATCAAAGACGATCTCAGAATGCTTGCCACGATTTGCATAGCCAATTACATTATTTACCTGCTCTTCACGACAGGCTCTTACACAGCGCGTGCACTGGATACAGGCATCAAGATTTACGGCAATAGCGCTATGAGATAAGTCAGGTTTTGGTTGATGACGTTGCTCGAATCGCGGATTAAATACCTCTAGTTTTTCAGCCCACTGGTCAAGCTCAGAATTTAATCTATAGGGTGATTTGCCCTGTTGTGGCATGTCAGAAAGTAATAGTTCCATGATCATTTTTTGTGAATGTACAGCACGATCACTCTGACTATTTACTTCCATTCCTTCAGTCGGTTGGCGACAGCAAGAGGGTGCGAGTACGCGTTCACCATCTATTTCGACAACACATGCACGGCAGTTTCCATCTGCTCTATAACCATCTTTATAACAAAGATGAGGAATTTCTACGCCTAGTCTCTTGGCAGTTTGCAAGATAGTTTCGTCGTCATAGGCTTCAACAAAATCACCATTAAGCTTAAAGCGAATGGCATTTTCATTAATAATTTTTGGATTAGCGGCCATTATTCAAATTCCTCTGGAAAATATTTAATCGCACAACGCAATGGATTTGGTGCAGCCTGACCCAAACCGCAGATAGAAGCATCCTGCATTGCCTGTGCTAATTCTTCTAGTAATGGTGTATCCCATTCTTCTTTAATCATTAATGATACCGATTTATTAGTACCAACTCGGCATGGAGTACATTGCCCACATGACTCTTCTTCAAAAAAGCGCATCGCATTGATCGCCATATTGCGCGCACTATCTTTATCAGATAACACAATAACTGCAGCAGACCCAATGAAACAGCCATGTTTCTGTAGCGTATCAAAGTCTAATGGTTCATCTCCTAAAGAAGCAGGCAATATTCCGCCCGAAGCGCCCCCCGGAAAATAGCCATAAAACTCATGGCCATCCTGCATGCCATCACAATATTCCTCGATGAGTTCATTAATACTAATTCCTGCTGGCGCGATATGTACGCCGGGTTTTTTCACTCGACCACTTACCGAATATGAACGTAATCCCTTCCGATCACGTCTTCCATGACTGGCAAACCAACTTGCACCTTTATTAATAATGTCCCTAATCCAGTGCATAGTTTCCATATTTTGTTCAAGAGTAGGGCAGCCAAACAATCCGACTTGCGCAACAAAAGGTGGTCGTAAGCGGGGCATACCACGTTTGCCCTCTATTGATTCAATCATGGCTGATTCTTCACCACAGATATATGCGCCTGCGCCTCGGCGTAAATAGATGTCAGGCAATTCTATTGGCGGATTATCTTTTAATTTTTGTAATTCTCTTTCCAGCATTTTTCTGCAGCCTGCATATTCATCACGTAGATACAAATAAATATCTTTCGCCTGTATTGCCCAATGTGCAATTAATGTGCCTTCTATAAATCGGTGCGGATCCTTTTCGAGGTAGTACCTATCTTTAAAAGTGCCGGGTTCCCCTTCGTCAATATTGATGGCAATCATTTTTGGCGATGCCTGTTCGCTAAGTATTCGCCATTTTCGACCAGTAGGAAAACCTGCACCGCCGAGACCCCGAAGATTAGAATCTTCAAGTAAACTGATAATATCTTCGCGCTGAAATTTACCATTCATACAATCTTTCAATAGCTGATAGCCACCGTCTTTTATGTAATTTTCCAAATCGATATAGCCATCGGGCACATCATCTTCTATTTCATTGTTATTAAGCGCTGTGAGTACCGTATCTTTATCTGCCTTTTCGATGGGGTTAGTACCACAAATAGCGATAGGCGCATCTGCGCATCTGCCAACACAAGGAACAGGCTGTATGCGAACCTGCTTGTTATCAACTGCCTCTTCCAATTCTTCCATGATTTCATGAGCGCCATATAACTCACATGTCATCGATTCGCAGACTCTGACAGTCACAGGGGGAGGCGGCGTTTCATTTTCCTTGATAACGTCGAAGTGATGATAAAATGTTGCCGTTTCATAAACTTCAGTCATCGGCAGGTTCATTAATCCTGATAACGCCAGGATATGTCGATTGGAAATATGATGAAATTTATCCTGAATCTTGTGTAAGTGTTCTATTAACATAGAGCGATCTAAAGATTCATCACCAACAAGATCGCGTACTTGAGCCATGGCACGTTGATCCATGATTCGGCCAAGTATTCGACCTTTCTTTCCTCTGGTTCTTTTCATTGTTGTCATAGTTTTAAACTTCTTATGTTTAGTTAGCGTCTTTCCATTGCTTGCAAGATAAGTAATTCACCTTTTCCGTTCCTGGCCAAGTCACCTGAAAAGCGATGAGCAAGAGGACCATGTTTTTTTAGAAAGTTAAATTCATCATCAATTTGTGATAATTGAGTAAAGAATAATCTTAAGAACTGCATTTTCAAATTTCCACAACTTTTAAATGAAGCTGCGATATGTTTAGGTTTTTTCGCAAGAAGAATGGTGCCTCTGCGCATGGCATTACCCGGGTATTTTCCAATACTATCCAATATCACGATTGTTCCAGCATGCATTCTGCTACCGCAGTAATCACCAGCTTTTCCTTTGACAAAAATCATCCCTCGTCGCATCTGGTCACCCAGCCGATCGCCGACATTACCTGCGATATAAATAATTCCACGATTCATACCAAACGTATCTCCAGGTAATCCAGCACCGACAAAATCACCTGCATTACCAGAAATATTAATTCGTCCACCTTTCATCGCGGTGCCTACCCAGGAACCTGCATGACCCTGAATATCTATTTGACCATTTGTCATAGATTGACCTAATAAATCACCTACATCACCATCGACAGACAAATGCCCGCTGGACATGTTTTTTCCTACGCAGATTAATTTATCGCAACTGTGTTCAATCATCAGGTTTTCTCCTGCTTTACCTGAAACATTAAACAGTGAGCCAACGGAAATGGTTTCCTTGCCATAAACAAGCTTTATCTGTTTAATTTTTGCCTGATTAAGACCCATCACTTTTTCCGGGATCAGCGGCGACATATCGAGCATAAAACTCGGTTTAGATTTCAGAGACAGGATTAACGTATTCATTTTAAAATCTCTTTTAAATAGAACAGGTGTGGTCCCAAATTGCCACCATAATTACCAGCACTGATTCTGCAAATACCTTGTTTGGGCCCATATGAGCATGCTGCTCTTATACCAATTTTCATCGCTTCTGCGACAGACTTTTCATCCAGTCCATTAATGACAATTTCAAGCACGGAACCAATCTCGGGTCCTAATTCTGATTTTACGACGCCTTTTAAAGTAGGGCAGTAAGCTTCATTCGTAGAAGCACTTAAAAACGGATATTTAGATCCTACTTTTGAACCGGAGCCAACAACCCCTCCCGGAAATGCAGTAATTACACCATCAACTTTTTTAATTGCATCCACTGCCTTTTCACAAGCTTGAATTCCTTCGCGAGCTGTTTTGGCAAGTACAAGAAAATTACCCCCACCGATTGCTTTAGTGACTCCGGTAGTTTCTTCACAAATAAATTCACCATGCATCACCGGAATTCGCCAAAAGCGTTTGCCATTAACCAACTTTGAAATTTGATATCCGTCTCCGAAATATCGAAGGCTTTTGCCCATCGCGACCTCTGTTTCTGAGTCTAGCCCTGAATAACAGGCGGTCGTCACTGTCGTCATGACAGTTTGTCCGACTCTAACCGGAATTTGCTTACCCAATTCCTTATTTGACATTGCAAATATCATGACAGAAATTCCAGGGCGACCATCAGGTGTTTCTTCTGTGGTTAGCTCTCTTTCAATATCAGCCTCGACACCACATGCAATCACAGAAGTTGCAAAACCACGAAGTGCATTTGCAGCTCGATAAGCCCATTTTAAATTCATTGCGGTGATGATGATGCGCGTGGCTTTCATTGGAAAAGCCTCAGCAAAGGTATCATCAATTTGAACGCCGTTAATCTTCATGACTGTTAGGAGCAAGGTTGTACAATGAGTTTGCTATTACCATGTTCAACAATTTCATCATCATCGATTTTGAAGTTGCCAAGACTCATGGTTTGATAATCCTCAAAGTAGCGCCGTAATGATTTTTCAATACCTTTATCAAAACCGGGCCTTAATATATGAGTGCCACCATTAATAACCTTAGTGATTTTTCCATTTCTAACGATAACTTCGCCATCCTTAAATACATAGTCAGGCTGACTGAACATTCTTTCCTTGTTTTTGTGCTCACTATAAACAGTAATATCAGCGATAGCGCCAGAGCCAAGATGCCCACGATTTTTTAAGCCAAGACTACGTGCGGGTGCTGCTCGCGTCATGATTGCTATTTCATATAAGGAATATTCGCGATCAATACTGCCTAATGTACTTGCGCTAGCAGCTTCTTTATTAATACTAGACAACATATCATTGCGAAAACTTTTATCCATTAATAAACGAATGAGATGCGGATAAGAAGTGAAGGGCGCTCCATTCGGATGATCAGTGGTCAGAAATATTCGCCAAGGGTCATCTATCAATAGAAATAATTCAAGACCGATCGCCCACTGCAATGCATTGACAAAATTTTTGTCTCTATATTTAAAGGGGACGACGCCACAACCCGCATCGCATTCAATATCCATCACCACCCATTTTTTAGGATGCGCATGCCAATGCCCTGCATACTGATGCAAACTATCCCCTGATGCTGTGACGGTTTGATTAAATAAGATTTGACCCACATCACAGGTTATATTTGGATTTTTGTTTATCGCTTCTGCAATTTCGGCTGCACCGGAGGAAAACTTTTTATCGCCTTCGACGCCATAACTATGAAACTGTATATGCGTTAAATGCATACGCATACCTTCAGTTGCCCAGATTGTTTCCAAGGTCGTATTGACATTGCCTGGAACGCCGAGATTACAACCATGAACATGCAATGGGTGCGGCACCCCTAATTCAGTTACCGCGCGAATCAACGACAATAGAATTTGTCTCGGAGAAACTCCGTAATGCTGATTGACTTCATCTAAATCAAGTTCGCGCTGATTGAATTTGAATGCGTTGATACCTCCAGGGTTAACAACTTTAATTGCCATTGCTTTTGTCGCATTGATAATCCAGCCGACATAATCGCTGATGGCGGCCTGATCTTTTTTAGCTGACAACATACGCAGAAAGAAATCATCACTACCCAGCATGGCATAGGCGCCTTTATCGACCATTGGGGTATCTGCCATTTCCATATGGGTTTGCCGGGCATTACTGGGCAACATAGCCGGCTCAAAACATGCGGTATATCCCATTTCAGCGTAGCGATAGCCTGCTGTGAGTGTTGAAGGTGCAGCGTGTCCACAACCAGAGCGCGTAAGTGCGGTTTTTTCAACGAGATCTTTTTGATGATCTTCGGGTAACATCATGCGTGCAATATTGACTTTCCCGCCACCGATATGGGTATGGATATCGATGGCGCCAGCCATAATAATCTTACCTTTCAGATCATAGACTTTGCTTATTTTTGTATTTGAACTCGGCTTTCGCGTAATGATGCCATCATGAATATAGATATCACGTTGTTCTCCATTGATGCCATGCACTGGATCATAAATTCTGCCATTGGCCAGCTTGATATACATTAGTTCATTCCTTGCATTATGCTAGATACTACACTGGCTACACTGGGGTAGGGCGATTGTCTGAGTTTTTTAAGAGGCAATGTTACGACACTATCAGTTCTGTTTAATTGTCCAGTGTGGTCTAGGCCCGGCGTTGAAACCGGTATAAATACATCGGCCTTAAACCCAATGTCTGTTCCTGGTGTAGCTAATATAATGGAGGGTATTGAGGCTTTTGGCGGTCTATGTTGAATTGAGAAACTGGAGACCCATAACATGGAGTCGACTTCTTTTTTCTTAAGCACGTTACTTGTTGAGTAACGATTAGGATCATATTCTGGATAGCCTTTATTAAAATTTATTCTTAGCGGATAACCACTTTGCCAGGTGCAAAGACTGTTTACGGTCGTTGCACCATCATTCCCGCCTAGCGTGAATCCAGCAAAGCGCGTTTTTCTGGTTAAGTATTTTGCTAATTCAGTCATGCTTTGTATGGTAAGTTCAGCATGTGGCATGGTTAACTCCGCCGGCGCCCAGACAAATACTCCGTATTTTGCCTGCTTCATTTTTTCCGCCAAATTTACAAGAACGCTAGCTTTTATATTTGCTATTTTCTCTACGTCTAACTCTGCGCCTGAGGAAAGCGCATGAATAGTAGAAATAATTTCATTGATATCCTGGTTCTTGCAATTAATGACCGTCGGTTTCTTTCCGTTAGGACTAATACCAAGTTTCGAATTCAGTTTCTCGCCGATGAATACGATTTCTTTATCATCTTGTTTTAGCCCAAACATTGACTTTTCATTCCAGATGACGCGTTCAAAAAAACGAGAATAAGCTGAGGTGTCTGTACCCACAAAAATAATTAGATCAGCTCGATTCTTTATCTCGGCCATGGTGGTCATGATCCAACCAAGATCTTGTAAAACAAGCGTATTACGGATCAAGGCATTACCATGCATGTGATCTAATACTGCTCCACAGTGGTCTGCGAGACTCATAATCTGACGCATGCCTCCTGCATCAGTGCCTAACCCGGTAAACAGGGGCGTATCAGATTCAGACAGAATTTCGCACGCTTTTGCTATTGCGCTTTCCAGCGAGGTCTTTGAACCTTTAAGTGTCGGAGCGCTGTCAATGATGGGAGCTTTGAATAATTTTTTTGATTTAGCGCATCCATTTTTGCTGACGCTTAGTCGATTATTTTCGGTTCTAATCACCAAATCATCGCACAGGAGGCCACAGAAAGGACACGCCACTTCGCTGATTTCTTCTGGTTTTTGTTGAGGAACCTTATTCAAAGCGAATTCCTTGATATTTAATTA
>JBCCHP010000026.1:0-13388 GCA_039028675.1 Pseudomonadota bacterium
ACAATTAGTTCTCTTGAAAAACAACCACAGGAAGCAGGATTTTTTGAGCAAGACTATGATCTGCAACAACCTATTCTGGATAATTTACAGAAAAAGACTAATGATCTTGAAAGGTCGATAGAAAGATGGGCTGAGCTGGAAAGAATGACGCAATAACTGACAACTTTACTGTTTTAAAACTAATTTGATATACAACAGATAACTAATATTCGAAATGATCAAAGCAAAAAATGAATAAATAGTAATCTGCATACCTAACACCCTCCCTTTTCGACTCTCACTTAATATTCCTCTGGCATGAATGACTCGACCAATAACAAACAAGATTCCAATTGCATTGACCAGTAAATAATGCCCACTGTTTAATTCCAGTAATAATAAAAGCAGCACCGCCATCGGACAATATTGCACTGCATTCGATTGAGCAGTACGTGCAATGATTAATTCTTTACAGTCACCATCTGCATATAAAACCTTATTACTTCTTCGCGCTTTGATGACATTTAGTGAAAGCTTGCAGATTAAGCCTGCCAGTATTGAGGCATATAATGCAGTAAACATAATTGATTCCTGTCTAATTACTTTCGACAGCTAGTTGGTTAAATGTATTGTAATACATAATGGTGACATTATTTCCGTAATAGGGCTCAATTGATTTTACCTGCCAACCAAGATAAAGATAAAAATCCGCTCTGTCAGGTGTAAATAAATAGAGTGTATCCACTTTATTCAATTTTGCCTGCTGCATGGCATGTGTTACCAGGCCAGAACCCACACCTTTATTTCGATAAGTTTTATCAACATAGACACTGGCTAACCACGGTGTGCAACCTTTTATTTTCATGTCGTATTCCACGATGGCTGCTGAGCCGACTAACTGATCTGCTTTGATTGCTACGTATGTACTGGGAACGAAATCATCTTTTAGATATTGCTGCATCTTTTCCACACGCCGCTTTAAAGTTTGACCTGGATTCATATCTGACCACTCTACATGATGCCATGCAGCCAGTTGCGGAATGTGTTGTGGGCAATCTTTTAGATCGAAGATTTTCATAGTCTAGTTAATTAGACTATTTTGCATATGATAAGTAGGTCGATAAATCGAACACACAATATTATACTGAAGTTTAGTAATTATTATGGATGTACTTTTTGGATTAAATATATTTTATTTATCAATAGTAAATTTAGCAATATAGTCATCAGCCTTTAGTCTGGCTTGAGACATTTCAAATTCGTCAAGATTTGCTTCAATGACTGCCTTATTCAACTTTGCTTGTTCAAAATCAGCTTCAACAGCCAAGCTAAACCAGGCATAAGCTTCAATAAGATCTTTCTCAACACCTTTACCATCAAAATACATTGCACCAAGACTATTCTGCGCTTCTTTTGACCCTTTCTCAGCAGCCTTTCGATACCATTCTGCAGCCTTGATATAATCCTGATCTACACCTTGACCAATATAGTACATTAATCCCATATTGTGTTGTGCACCCTTACTACCAAGATCAGCCGCCCTGCGCCACCAATGAAGTGCGCGATCTTTATCTTGCTTGATACCTTCACCACTGTAATACAAACGCGCAACATTCGTCATTGAAGGAATATAGTCTTTAGCTGCAGCTTGCTCATACCATTCGGCGGCCGTATCAAAATTTCTTTCGACTACAATTCCATTATGATAGAACATCGCAACATTATGAATTGCTTTTGGCTCACCTTGCTCAGCTGCTTTTTTATACCATTCCAGTGATGCGGCATAATCCTGTTCAACTCCGTTTCCTTCCCGATATAAGGTACCCATATAAAATTGGGCCTTCATATTGCCTTGATTGGCAAGTTGCTCGAAACCAGTAAAAGCCGTTGCATAATCACCATCCTGATATGACTCATAAGTGCTGTCATAGTCTGCAGCGTATAACGACGTTGTAACAGAAAGATATATTGAAAAAATAACGTATCGCATTAGAAGTACCCTTTGTTTAATCATGATACGACTATGACAAATGAATTAAATTCCTGGCCAGGCTTGCTTGTCCAGAGCAACCCTGTGTGTCATAGGTGTTTGCAATTCTATACCCACATCAGATGAAAGTTCATACGCGATGCGCTTAACTTGAAAATCAACATTCAATATTTGATAAAGATTTTTTAATTTATATCCTAGTCGCCAGGTAACAGCATGATCGCCAGTTTCTATAATCGCAATTTCCGGTTCTTGTTCTTCGTTAATCGCATTACATTCTGTTGCTGCTTTTTCCCATATCGCTCTGAGCAGTCCCTCTACATGTTCAGCTTCCTCTCCATAACTAATGTTGAATGTCACAAATTGCATTAAACCACTTGATGGTCCCTTACTTAACACATCAATTTTACTATTACGCACAGTAGTGTTTGGTAAAATAATTAAATGTCGGGTTTTTAAATCACGAAACGAGGTTCGTGTCAGTGTAATTTGTACAACAATCGCTAATAGTTCCTGCTCATCAATCCTGACGACTGCACCAGGTTCGATATCACTGTTATACAACAGTATCAAGCCACTAATATTATCTGGTATCCAGACATCCTTGGTCGAAAAAACTAATAATGCCAGAATCCCCAGCACGCTAGTCGCCTTTAACCAATCATTCAAGCCCCAGATATTAATGACGATCACTATCGTTGCGAGAATGGTCAATAAGGTGACTAATAATGAAAATATCTCTGACTGATAAGTTTCAGTATGATATTTGGTACCATCTATTTCCCTTTCTCGACCAAACTGTTTGGTTATATAAACATGTAGCATATGACTAAAAACAAATGCCAGCAGGAAACTTAAACCAGTAAGAGATATTTGCTTACTCCATCCTTCAATAAATATAGCTGCCATATATAACGCAAACAAAATGATATTCATTGACCGCAAAACAAATAAACGTGAACTAACTGAACGTGAATCCGAGTTCTTGAAGCCCTGGACCAAAGGGCGGGAAAAGATAAATAATAATAAGTTGATTAACAGTATGAGATAGTCAAAACCAGAGAAATATTGTAGGCCTGTCATCATGCATTCAACAACGCTAAATTATAAGTTGAAATAAAAACTGCTGAACATATGTCAGTATTGGTCCAAGTATTTTAAACAGAATACCTGAAACTAATAAAACGACCAATATGATCATGCCGAATGGTTCTATCCTTAAATACTGATGACCAAGTTTATCCGGTAATAAGGAATACATGACTCGGCTACCATCCAATGGCGGCAATGGAAATAGATTGAGTATCATTAATAGGCTATTAATAATTATCCCGGCCATCGACATTAATACAATCACCAGTGCAAATATATTATTTTGGTTAGCACCATCCATAAACAACATTGCCAAGCTTAACCAAAATATAATCATCGCGAGATTGGCGCCGGGCCCGGCAAGCGCCACTAATGCAATGTCTCGCTTGCGATTTTTTAATCTTCCCCAGTTTACTGGTACGGGTTTTGCCCAACCAAAAACAAACCCACTGAGAAAAAAGGCTAATAAAGGCACAACAACTGTTCCCATCGGGTCAACATGTTTCAGCGGATTTAATGACAATCGACCCATGTTTGCTGCTGTCGGATCGCCTAGCACTTTTGCTGCATAACCATGACCTACTTCATGCAAGGTAATGGCAAACAAAACAGGAATAGTCCAAATTAATATTTGTTGGACCGTAGAAAAATTTTCCATTTATTATTTATGTTCGCCAGGTAGCCAGTTGGTCGCTCTTTCATTAGTCATGGTTTCATTGCCTAGTTCAGCAAATTCATAAGCAGCGGTATCAAGCAGATGTGAAGGCACGATATTTTGCAAGCTGGTAAAAATAGTTTCTACGCGGCCTGGATGGCTTCGGTTCCAGTTACTTAACATTTCTTTTATTGCCTGTCGCTGCAAGTTATCCTGAGAACCACATAAGTTACAAGGAATAATCGGAAATTCTCTTATTTCTGCATAAGCCTTTATATCTTTTTCTGCGCAATAGGCAAGTGGACGTATCACTATATTATCCCCATCATCACTGCGTAATTTAGGTGGCATCGATTTAAGTTTGCCGCCATAAAACATATTTAAGAATAATGTTTCAATCATATCTTCACGGTGATGACCTAGGGCAATCTTGGTATAACCTTCTTCTTTTGCAACTCGATATAATATACCTCGACGTAAACGAGAGCATAAGCCGCAGAAGATCTTATTTTCCGGAATGACTCTTTTCACTACGCTGTAAGTATCTTCTTCGATAATACGAAAAGGTATATCCAGTTTGTTCAGATAATCGGGCAGGATATGTTCTGGAAAGTCTGGCTGTTTTTGATCTAGATTGATCGCAAATAATTCAAATTCAACCGGCGCAGTACGCTGCATGCTCATCAGCAAATCAAGCATCGTATAAGAATCCGCGCCACCAGATAAGCACACCATAATACGATCACCATGCTCAATCATATTGTAATCTGCAATCGCCTGGCCGACGTGGCGACGCAAGCGTTTCTGTAGTTTATTTTGATCGTATTGTTGTTTTTTGGCGGTTGCGGCCATATCAGGTTTGATTACTTAATGAGCAAGGATAACCTTTATTGAGCGCTTCCAAAACCAAATCCTGTGCCGGCTGTTTTGCTCGGGAAGGATTAGCCTTCAAATATCCATGCACATTTTCTGTCACAGCTTCCAATGCATGCATTTGCGGGTTGATGCAAAATACTGGTGGGCTTTGTTCAGCTTGTTGCATAGCCATCATCATAAATACAAAATCACCCACGTATTTCATACAAAAATTCGTCGGTGTACCAGGCGAATAGCCGTCATCACAACTCGCCTTTAATTCACCTGCGGTAAGTAATTCTTCCTCTGCACTGACAATCGAGATCATGCCTAATGTCAGGATTAATGTTATTGCTAGAATTAAATTTTTCATTTTTTACCCTCTAATGAGTTTAATATTTATCAATTAACATGCACCCACTTGACTGTCAGACACTATACATCAGAAGTACACATTGAATCATTTTGAGAGCAATGAAAGAAGTTTGTTCCGCTGTATCAGGAACGGGAAGCAGCAATTAGCAAAATAACAAACAGAATTACCATCCCTAACGGTAACAATGCACCTTGCCAATCCTTATTCTCGGCCTGCTTACTCTGCTCCAGCATTTTGCCAGCACTGGGCCATAGATAAATGATTACAGCAAGTACGACAATAGCCGATAAAATCTGTGTCCAATCCAATGTAAACTCCTGCCTAATAGATTGTTTTTTCACCAAAACATGAATAATAATGACATCATACTAAATCTACCAGACTACAAATCAGTATTTGCAGTAAAAAAGCATGGACCATAGCCCGCTCAATGACGCTCTCGTGCTAATGGCACTTTCCATTATCCTGGTCTGGACACTAAAGCGTTTCAAGCTAACTCCGATTCTAGGTTATTTATTTGTTGGCGTACTGGTTGGGCCAAATGCCATGGGATGGTTCACAGAAGTCGATAGCATTCAGTTACTAGCCGAGATTGGTGTTGTCTTTCTACTCTTTATGATTGGACTTGAGTTTTCCATATCGCGACTCATTGCAATGCGTCATACCGTGTTTGGGTTAGGCAGCATCCAGGTCATCATTTCTACTGTTTCAGGCATGTTAATCGCTGTTATGACTGGTATCGAATGGAAAGCGGCATTTGTTGTGGGTGGGGCACTGGCTTTATCTTCTACGGCGATTGTTGCCAAACAGTTATCTGACCAGCTTGAGATGCAGGGACGACATGGTCAACTGGCTATCAGTATCCTCTTATTTCAGGATTTGGCAGTCGTCCCTATCCTGGTGATTATTCCCATTTTGGCAAGTAATACCGATCAGGCGATAGCCTTTCCCATCGTAATGGCGTTGGGCAAAGGATTATTGGCGTTCGTAATTTTATTTTATTTCGGGCGAAAATTATTAAGACCTTACTATCATCTAGTCGCCAGCACGCATTCATCGGAAATATTTACATTAGCAACACTATTTATCGCATTGGCCGCAGCATGGCTTACTCATGAACTCAATTTGTCATTGGCATTAGGCGCGTTTCTAGCTGGCCTGATGCTAAGTGAAACTGAGTATAAGCATCAGATTCAATCTGATATTCGACCCTTCCGTGATGTGTTGATGGGTTTGTTTTTTATAAGTGTCGGCGCACAACTCGATATTTTTGTGGTTTTTGATGAATGGATTTGGATCGGTTTATTAACAGCAGGATTAATTATAGGCAAAGGCAGTGTCATAATCTTATTAACAAAACTATTTGGTTATGAAATGCCTGTTGCATTCCGTACAGGACTTGTGCTTGGTCAGGCTGGCGAATTTGGTTTTGCTATTCTGGTATTGGCACTCAGCAATCAGTTACTTAATCTTGAAGAAACACAGCCCATCATTGCCGCCGCATTAATAAGTATGATCATTAGTCCTGTATTGATTCGCTACAACAGTACGCTTGCCAATAAGCTATTCAATAAGACTTATAAAAGTGGTGCTAATGTCCCGCCTAAAGAGATTGAACAAGCATGCAAATCAATTCGGCAACACGTTGTAATTTGTGGCTTTGGCAGAATAGGACAAAACCTGGCAAATATATTACGTGAAATGAATATCCAATATGTCGCGTTGGATCTGGATCACAGTATTATTCGCGAGGCCTGGGAAGCGGGCGAACAAGTCTATTATGGTGACAGCACTGAAAATGATGTATTGGAAAAGGCAGAGGTGATGCGCGCAAACGCGTTAATCATTACTTTTGATGATCCAACAATTGCCGAGGGTGTGATTACAGCAACCAGATCACTTAATAAGTCTATTCCAATAATTGTACGCAGTCGTGATGAACGACATATGGATATCTTGCATGACAAAGGTGCATCAAACGTGGTTCCCGAAAGCTTTGAAGCTAGCATGATGCTAGCTATCCACCTTTTACAGCAACTTGGGATATCTAATGATAAGGCAATGGCATTTGTTGATAAGGCGCGTAAGGATGACTATAAAAAAATGCGTGGCTATTTTCGCGGAGAAGAAGACTTTGATATGGATGCAACTGAAACATTGCGTTTGCATAACATAAGTCTTATTCAGGATAGCTTTGCGATTGGCAAGACTTTAGCAGAAATGGAATTAGAAAAATCAGAGTGTCAGTTAATTGCTGTTAGAAGAGGAGTTAATCGTCTGGAAAAAATTGAATCCGATTTTATTTTTGAAGTAGGTGATACTATCGTAGTGGAAGGAAGGCCTGGTTCATTAAATACTATGGAAAAAAACTTACTTGAGGGTATTAATTAATAAATAAACCCTGCACATGGCAGGGTTTATTTCGGATAACATTAGTTAAATCAGGATACTAATTCTACTTCAACTGCATGCATACCTTTCGGGCCTTTTTCGGCGTTATACGACACGTTTTGACCCTCATTTAGAGTTTTAAAGCCTTCAGCTTTGATGGAGGAATAATGCACAAAAATATCTTCACCGCCTCCCTCTGGCTCGATGAATCCATAACCTTTTGATTCACTAAACCATTTTACTTTACCACTAATCATACTAAACACTCCCCTACTTATCGTTATTACTTTACTCAGATACTGCATCATTAATTATTAAAAAATTTTTGCAGCAACGTGTTTAAGCATAGACGATTCATGATGGCGCTTCCAGAAAAATTAACTTTAGCAATGCTTCACTGCACCATTTCTTCATGCAAAAAACATGAAGTTTTTATCTTAAAATCAAAATCCGGATTCTCGAATCAACACAGATGCAACAGTACGATAAAGGCGGGTAATAAAACTGGCAGACTCGGCTTCAACATGTACCACACCACGTATCACTTGTTCTAGCTGTATATTTTCGACCAGGCTTACGGGTATTCTGACTCGATATATTGAACGATCGGGTACTAGTTGGTTATCTGCATCCTGAGTAACAGGCACATCTCCACCATAGACCGATGCAAGTGGTTTGAGATCGAGTGTTCTAAGATTAGCTTCCTCAATATCACCAACGTAACCCCAAATTGCTTTTAATTCGGGATTGTCTGGAATGAATTTAGCATTAGTCTGAAGCTCTACCCGCTTTAGTTGTTCTTCGTCTAACACGGCTTCAATGACGGCATCAGTTGTTTCAACAAGATTTGCTAATGGTGTTGATACATTAATCCACCTGCCTGCATGTAATGCAGAATCAGTATCATAGATCGTGCCTGTAAATGGTGCCCTAACCACTAATTGCTCAGCTTGCTGAAGTAAGCCTCCCAATCGCGAACGACTTTCCTGTAACTGCTGAATGATAACCTGAACGTTTTCCAACTCTGCTTTACTTGCGGCAATACGTTTTGCTTTAAGCTTCAGTAATTCGATCTGTTGCTCTGCAAGATCTATCTCTTGTTCAAGTTTTGGGGAACGCAATATAATAAGTACATCGCCTGTACTAACCTGTTTTTTATCAATCAAATAATTATTCTCAATATAGGCAGGTGCTTGCGAGTAGAGCGTGAGCTTTTGTCCGCTCTGCAACATAGCAGGAATAGAAACAGAAGATTGCCAGGGCACTAACAAGAGCAACAATCCAATAGCGGAAAAAAATAGAGTAATATAAAACCGTCGTGATTTAACAATATCCATACGCAAATCCCACCAATATTTAATCATGTTTGAAACTGGCATTAATATGAACCAGAGGATTTCAATAGCAAATAAAAATAAACCCAATACTTTAAAGAAAAAGTGATAAACCAATAAGGCAATACCAATAAATAGAAAAAAACGATACACCCAGACACACCATGCATAGATGGTTAACTTATGCAGCATATCCTTAGGCAGCGCTTCTGGCGGTTCTAACCTAAGGCCAAATAAGACTTCCGTTAAACGCCATTTACCAACATCAAATGATCTTGATTGTAAATTTTGTATTCCAATTAAATCTGACATTATGTAGTAGCCATCAAAACGCATAAGCGCATTAAGATTGATAGCCAGTGACATAATCCAGCTTGTTGTTGCCAGGATAAAGGCTGCGCTTTTTAAATATCCATCAGGTAAAAAGCTCCACATAAAGGTTGCAATACATGCTACGTATAACTCCATCATGATGCCTGCAGCACCAACATGAACCCGCTCTTTTGCCGACCGGACGCGCCAGGTATCAGACGTATCTGTATATAAAATCGGAAACATCACCAAAAAAGCCACACCCATCGTGGGCACTTTGCAGCCATAATGAGTGGCGACATACGCATGTGCTAACTCGTGCAATACCTTGATAAATACGAGTGAAATAAAATAAAAAACAAGACCTTGAAAATTGAAGAAATACATAAAGGTCGAAAGAAAACTCTCCCATTGTCTACCCACCATGAATAAACCGACAATGCCAAGTAACAATACCAATGCCCTTGCTGTAGAAGAGAAGAATGGTTCTACATAGATCAATGTTTTTCTTAAAAAAGAGGTCGGCTTAACCAATGGAATTTTGAAAAACAGATAATGATGAATGAGCCAGTTTAAAACTGAGCTTTTTCCTGCATTATACTGTTCAAGATAATCTTCACTCGAACCAGATGCAGAGTCACGCGTAAGGCTATTACGTAACAGGAAATCGATCATGGACTTCACATCATTATGATTCACATCAAGCGAAGTATCTGTTTTTAATTTATTTAATAAGGAATTAGCCTGTCCGATAGACCATCGAGACAATAATTGAAACGCAGCCCAGCCGATAGAAAAATATTTGTTTCTTAATGGATCAAATATCAGCCAACTTGGCGATCCGTCTAAGGCAACTGGCCCTTCTATTAATTGCAGATCGCTTCGTAATTCTGGTAAAGGAAAATCATCTACTTGATCATTCATATACCTAGATACTGACGTGCAGCAGATATTGGACGACGGAATAAATAAAAGAACAGACTAACTTTTTCACCATAGACTTTTGCCGTTCCTTGTAAACCAATTCTTAAGTTTGCTAGCTCAACAGTTTCATCAAAGCGGGCATATAGACGATAACTCATGATATCTTTTTCGGAATTTGTAGCTAGGTAACTGGAGCTGATAATTTCCGCTAGTACAGGATTTAAGGGATCCGCGTCTAAAAATAAATCTGTTTTTGCACCAACAGCCAACACTATGGAATCATCCACTGCGAGATTAACCTGTACTTGAATATCATTAGGATCAGCAATTTCCATAATGCGTTCACCCACTTTGACGGGACGACCTATCCAGTCTGATTTATCAGTATAAATGAGTAAGCCACTATCTTGTGCCTTTACATTTACTCTATCCAATAATTCTTTTGAATAATTTAATTTAGTTTTTTGTAAATTTGCTTCAGCCTGTAGTAAGGCGACTTGTGATTTACTTTTTGTATCCTGGAACGCATCTTGAGATACTTTGCGCAACTCTGCTTCTGCAACAGCTAACGTTTTTTCTGCAACTTCATACTCGTTTTTTAATTCAGAGTCTTCCAGTTTAAATAACACTTCATCTACAGAAACACGGGTATTTGGCGGAAAAAATATTTGCTTGATAACACCATCCATTGGCGCGCTGACTATTTTCGGATCGATAGCGACAATTTTGGCAGGTGCTAAAGCAGTCAGTTGAACGGGTTTAGCTAATACCGCCAGCATAAAAAGGATAATAATGAATATGGCAATTTTTACCGCTTTCGGTCGCTTGTATATCATACGTCGACTAGTAACCGCGACCATTGCGTGCGCATAGGTTTCACCAAGTCTCCGCAACATTGCCTGTTCGTTATCCTTCCAGGGCGTCTCTCTGGTCATCCACACTCCGCCAATAAAGGTGCCGTCAGGTAATTTCAACGGCGTCCATAACACAAACGGTAATGAATACTCTTGCCAACCTGATTTTAAGTTATCAGGACACAAACTTTCATCTAACTGATGTTGTTTAGCGATCGTTTCGCTGTTAAATAATTGTGCTTTTAATTTGTGTAACCAATCCACAAATGGAGCATTATCATCGACCACCGCCACACTCGATGCTGCCGCAAGTTCGCAATCTCTCTGGATAGGATGTAATGATAAAAATAAATAGGCTTGGCGATAGGGAATGAGTCTTCTAGTCTCATTCACTATCATAAAACTCAGGGCTTCTCTGGAAATTGCCGAACGTGCCATTGATTCCAGCTGCAATAATTTTGAGACTGCCGCGAATTCCTGGTTTTGTTTTTGCTCAGTCATTTGTCATTGAAGCTCACTGTTTAAATTGTGCAGTTCCGCTCATGCCAGATAACACTCTTTCAGGTTGTTCTTTAAACTCACCCGTGAGCTTGATTGTTTGACTAACTGGGTCAACGACTGCACCTATTTTGCTAACTGCAGCCTCAACAGTTTCACCCGTCTCATCAATCATGAATTGGAAGTTTTCACCAGTGGTTAACCAGGTTAGCCAAGTAGAAGGAATAATTAGCTCTATCTCAATTTCGTTATCATTCAGTATCGCGAGCAACTCTGTATCCGAATTAACATTTTCATGTTCATTAACTGACACTTCAATGACTCTGCCATCGTAAGGTGCTTTGATCAAACACTGATTCACCTTTATTGCACTCATACTGCGTTCTGCTCTGGCTACTTCCATTTCTGATTTAGCAATATCAACATCAATATCACTCATAGCATTCAATGCTAGTAATTCTTTTTTATTTTCAAATACATTTTTTTTCGCTTGAAAAGCAGCTTCTGTAGAAGTCAGATCAGCGCGATAAAGTGCGCAGTCAAAATCGACAAGCGTATCGCCTTTCTTAAATCGATCACCCGACCCAAAAGGAATCTTGTCGATCTTGGCAGATAGCTGGCTTGATATTACCGCTGTTTTAATTGGCTTTATCAGTCCCCTGACATTTTGACTGGCAATAGAGTCATTATTGAGAAATAAATCGACATCATCTTCCGCAGCAGAATACGAAACATACGTGGCACAAAATATAAGTAACACATACTTTAGACTAATATGTTTTAAGTTCATCGCACCATCCTCTTTATTTATTTCACCTTCAATGAGAAAAGCTGTTCATGCAAGGATAAACCATCAAAATATTGTTTAATTGATGCTGTTAATTCACTTAGTAATTCACTATCTGCATCAATGGGTAAAGGATCAATGCCTAATGCAGCAAAAATACTGGCATAGGCATTTTCTATATCTGAGTAAGCAATATCAAACTTGACTTCAGCAACAATCATATTCATTTCTTCTCTTATTAATGATTGCTCAGTGACCGATCTGGCCTCAACGCCAGTGCGGATTTGTTCAAGAATTTTCTTTTGTGTCTGATAATACTCAACAGCTGTTCGATATTCTTTTAGTGAATGTTCATATTGTGCGAGGCTAACATGAACTTGCGTCATGATAGCCATACTCAATGCTAATCTTTTTGCATCGAGTACTTTTCCCCTGGCATCAATTTGTCTATTTGTTGCTGGCAATTTAAATACATTGAGTAAATTCCAGCTAATCTGTGCGCCGTAAGTTAGCCAATTGGTGTTAAATAAAAATGTGTTGCTACTGTAGTTTTTACCAAAATTAACATCTAAACCTGGTAACAATTCTAGAATAGCGGCTTTAGCTTCTTGTCGATTAACTCTTTGTTCATAAGAAACACTAATTAATTCAGGACGATTTTCAAGCGCTAGTTGCTCCATCATTTCTGGTGAGATATCCACTTTGTTTTCAATCGTGCTACTGCGCGTTGGAATAACAAGTTCATAGTCTTCACCAGGTCTGATATTCATCAAAGCGGCAAGTTGTATTTTGGATAATGATAAGTCACGTTCCAGTTCTTCCAGTTCTCGCTTGATGCCAATCAACTCACGCTGATAAGTTAATGCTGTGAGTGGTCGATCCAGACGACTTTTTTCGATTTGTTTTGATTCTTCAATCGCACCTGTCACTCGAGATAAAAGCGTTTGAAGTTTACCAATCAGTCGATCGTAACTGACCGCGCGCCAAAATGCTGTGCGTACATCTTGCACAATTCGGTTAGTGACTTTTCGTTTTTCCTGTTCAGCAATGAGTACTTGATCTGCTGCTTGTTTTGAACGGATGTATGACAAACCAAAATCGAGTACATTCCAGGTTAAACCAAGGTCAGATGTAAACAAATCTCTATCAGAAGAGGTTGAAGATTGTAATGATTGAATACCAGTTAATAATGAACGACTTGATCACGCCGCCAGCCGAGGCGACGCCGACATCAGATCCCTGGATCGCCTGCGCGAAGATCAGTTTGAGGTAGAGAATTTGCCAATTTTGGGCGGCCAATTGGGTCAAAAACAGACGTGGTTCTGTCTTTTGCAGTGTCAG
>JBCCHP010000027.1:0-13378 GCA_039028675.1 Pseudomonadota bacterium
GTCTATAAAATGTTTAAATGTAATAGACAGAAAAGCGACCTCAATAGATAAAGCTAGATAACTAAATATATGAAATATAATTATTTCAATTGTTGATGGCTGATCCCTATAAAAAAACTCAATAATTTCTGTAAACAATAAGGGTAATAATGCGATTAATACAAACACCCTTAACCCATTATTATTTGTTAACTTCCAAGACCATTTAATACTAGGGTTTCCATCTATCGCTATTGAAGGAAATACAAAGCTCATCCTTGACGTAAAGTATAAAGTAAGTAGTGTCGCAATTATCTCGATCCAATTTATGTTTTGTATGATGAATGTTCCTTCTGGGTCAGCTGAGTAATCTATTACAAATCCAAATAGATTCAATATTATTAGCAAAACGATATACCAAACAATGAAGAAAATAATTGCAATTAGAACAATCCATGCAAGAAACTTAAAATATCTACTATTAAGCTCCATGCCGTACGTAGGTACATGATTTAGCCCTAGAAGAAATAATCTGTGACAATTTATAAATATAAATGATAGAAATACGAAATAAATTGCATTTAAGATGATAATGCTTAGATAGCCGTCAATATTTATTATGTTATGTCTAGTAAAATCAAATACTATTACTAAAAAAACTGGAAGCGCTAATACTTTTAATAGTACAGATCGATAAAACCAACAGATGGCCAAAGATTCCATTGCGATTTTAATTACAGGCAACTTAAATTCCATTTTCTATTATTGTCAATTTTTAAAGTTGCAAATAAATTTCAGCGCTCGGCCAGAAGTGGACATTCAATCACTATTATAATTTGAATTATGGTTATCAGATTTATTAAGTAACTCTTGAAGCTTCTTATCTCTTTTATTTCTAACAAATGCAATTATTAGACCGAAGGCTAATACAAAAATAATTAATGAAAAGTTGTCAAAAATAGTTTTAATAATGCCGTCTTGAACATAATAATTTACCCATAATAATGCTAATACGGTGAGAGTAATTACCAATATCAAAGACGTATAAGCCTTTTGAATAATCTTTTTATCATCATTATTTTTCATAAATAAAATCCGTTTTCATGAAAAAACAAAATTAGCCTAGTGTCCGCTTTGGGTCGATTACAGAAATTTTATTCGGGAAAAACACTCGTTGATAAATAACGATCACCTCGATCACAGACTATCGACACAATCACTGCATTCTCAACTTCTTCTGATAACTGTAATGCCGCGGCCATGGCACCGCCGGAAGAAATGCCGGCAAAAATACCTTCTTCGGCACCTAATCTAAGGGTGGTTGCTTCAGCTATATCCTGTCCAACATCAATAATGCGATCAACACGCGTTGGTTCGTATATTTTGGGTAAATATTCCTGTGGCCAGCGTCGAATACCCGGAATCTTTGCGCCGTCTTCTGGTTGTACACCGATGATTTGAATAGCCGGATTTTGTTCTTTTAAAAAACGGGATGTACCCATGATAGTCCCGGTCGTGCCCATAGAACTGACAAAATGGGTCACCTGACCGTGAGTATCACGCCAAATTTCCGGACCCGTCCCTTCATAATGTGCACGTGGGTTATCGGGATTGGCAAATTGGTCCAGAATAATTCCCTTACCCTGTTTCTCCATCTCGCGCGAAACATCGATCGCTTCTTCCATACTGCCTTCGGCTGAGCTCAATACGATTTCGGCTCCGAAGGCTTTCATCACTGCTCGACGTTCAATACTCATACTTTCGGGCATGATCAATATCATGCGATAGCCTTTAATTGCGGCGGCCATTGCCAGCGCAATACCGGTATTACCACTGGTGGCTTCGATCAAGGTATCACCGGGCTTAATCTCGCCACGCGCTTCTGCATGTTTGATCATGCTGATAGCAGGACGATCCTTTACTGAGCCCGCCGGATTATTGCCTTCCAGTTTTCCCAAAATCGTATTACTCGTCTCGCCTGGTAGGCGCTGTAATCTGACTAAGGGAGTATTACCAACATAGGCTTCAAGTGTAGGATAAGCTGCTGGTTTATCCATCAGCATCCTGCTCATTTTCTGTAAATGTTCTGGCTAGTACCAATGCATCTTCCCGGCCTATTTTTGCGGGATAATAATTACGACGCGTGCCGACTTCATTAAAGCCTAGATTGGTATAAAGACTAATCGCTGCAAAATTTGAAGGTCGCACTTCCAGAAAAGTCATATTGACATCGTGGTCTTGCGCTATTTCAAGTAAACGCATCATCAACTGTTTGCCCAAGCCCTGGCTTCGATGATCGGGGCTGACACAGAGATTTAATACATGTGATTCACCCACTGCAACCGTCATTATACCGTATGCTACGATTTGATCTTGTTGCTCTACTACCCAGCAACAATAGCCAACGTTCAAACAATCAAGAAAAATTTGTTTACTCCATGGAAATTGATAAGCGCGTTCTTCAATCGCCATCACGCCATATAGATCTTTTTCATCCATTGGACGAATAATGCTTTCTGCAGGTTTTAATACAGCACTCATGGCGCTTCCTGATAAGACTTCATTGCCAATTTCAGATCTTCCCATGCTTTTCGCTTTTCTTTCGGTGCGCGTAATAAATAAGCCGGGTGATAAGTGGCTACGACGGGAATATTGAAATCTGGATAAGTATGCACCTCGCCGCGCATCTTTCCAATTGGCGTATCGTCTTGTAATAAGTTTAAGGTAGCTATATGTCCAAAACACACAATGACCTTTGGCTGGATTTTATCTATCTGCTGTTTTAAGAAGCTCGAGCAAGCTTGCACATCTTCTTTCTTTGGATCACGTTTATTTGGCGCGCGCATTTTTAAGATGTTAGTAATAAACACTTGTTCGCCTACTAAACCAAGCGCTAATAACATATTATGAAATAGTAGCGCAGCACGACTATTAGCAACATCACCTTTCTTATCTTCTTCATTCACTGTTGCTTCACCAATGATTAACCAATCAGCATCAACATCTCCCGTACCAAAGATATACTGTGTATTAGTCTCATGCATTATATTAAATGTATAATCAGTAACCTGTTTTTGTAATGCTTCAAGCGAGGCATAAGTCGTCAACTTTGCTTCATCTAGCAAAGAGATTTTTTTCATTTGCGGTTGATCTAATGCTGGAGTATTACGATCAACCCAGACATCGATACCGATTTCCTTAAGATATTGAAGTTGTGTTAACTGCATATTTTTACAAACGTTGCGGGTGGGCACGTTCTTCCGGTGCCATGACTTTATTTAATGCATCGATATATGCCTTAGCCGATGCCATCACTATATCGGTATCTGAACCTAGTCCATTTACTATTCTGCCAGACTTATCAATTCGCACAGTGACTTCACCTTGTGAATCAGTACCTGTTGTGATGTTATTTACTGAATACAGTTGAAGGTTACTCCCACTATTTACCATACTTTCGATTGCCTTGAAGGTTGCATCAACCGGTCCACCACCCTCGGCAGCAGCATGTTGTTCATTACCATCAATTGCCAACGTAATTTCGGCGGAAGGTATCTCACCTGTTTCTACACTCGCCTTTAATGATACAAGTTTGATCTTTTCATTGGCACTTTCCTGAATGGTATCGCTGACCAGCGCCTGTAAATCATCATCAAATACTTCGTGCTTTTTATCTGCCAATTCCTTAAAGGCACTGAATGCGGCATTCAACTCTTCTTCTTTATCAAAGTTAATACCCAGTTCTTCCAAACGTGTCTTGAATGCATTTCGACCGGAGTGCTTACCCAATACCATACGATTGGTATGCCAGCCTACATCTTCTGCTCGCATAATTTCATAAGTCTCACGACTTTTTAATACACCGTCCTGATGGATGCCGGATTCATGTGCAAATGCATTCGCACCGACGATAGCTTTATTAGGCTGTACGGGAAAACCGGTAATTGTAGAAACAAGACGTGAGCAATGCACGATTTGCGTTGTATCCAATTCCGTATCGCAGCTAAAAATATCCCGTCGTGTGCGTACCGTCATGACAATCTCTTCCAAGGCGGCGTTACCGGCACGTTCACCCAGACCATTAATGGTACATTCAACTTGTCTGGCACCATTCATGACTGCTGATAAAGAGTTCCCTACCGCAAGCCCTAAGTCATTATGGCAATGTACCGAGAAAACTGCCTTGTCCGAATTTGGTATGTTCTGAATTAAATTGCCGATCAATTCACCAAAATATTTTGGCAAGTTGTATCCGACTGTATCTGGAATATTGACAGTCTTTGCGCCTGCATCTATCACGGCTTCTAATACACGACAAAGGAAATCAAATTCCGAACGACCCGCATCTTCAGGTGAGAATTCGATATTATCAGTGTAATTCCTCGCACGCTTGACTGCCTTAACTGCATTTTCTACTACTTCATCTGGTGACATGCGTAGTTTTTCTCGCATATGTATAGGTGAGGTGGCAAGAAAGGTATGTATACGAAATGAGTTAGCCGGCTTCAAGGCTTCAGCTGCACGATCGATATCTTTATCCAATGCTCGCGCCAAGCCACAAACAGTACTGTCTTTAACGAGTTCAGCCACTGCCTTTACGGATTCAAAATCGCCCGGACTGGCAATTGGGAATCCGGCTTCAATGACATCTACCTTCATCTTTTCCAATGCTTTGGCGATACGCAACTTTTCGTCTTTCGTCATCGATGCACCTGGTGATTGTTCACCGTCACGCAATGTCGTATCGAAAATGATTAATTTGTCATCCATCAATCTGCTCCAACTCTATGCCCAGTCTATTGTTTTCATGTGGGCAATACAAATAAGGTTAATGCGTCAAAGACGCGGAATAATTCAATAGTTTGTGAGTGTGTTTATGTGCCCGTTAGGGCAGGAGAAGAGATAGGCGAGACAATACCAACTGCGCAGACCGGCAGCAGGTAGTTGATGCATATTGAGTTGTCTTCTTTAATCCCATATGAAAAATATAAGCTTATTAAATTAATTTTCAAGTGTTTCTGTATTTTCTTTTTCCGCTGTGTGACGCGCAGCGCGATGTTTTCGTATGGTTAGCAATGTTAATACCGGGCCCGATATCGCATACGTCACCGATAAGCCAAACAACATTAATGGTGGTTGCACGGCAATAAAGGCAAAAATAGCTATTATGAGGACAATAACCATAAAGGGCACACGACCTTTCAGATCGATTTGCTTAAAGCTATGGTAGCGAATATTACTGACCATCAGAATGCCCACCAAAACAGTAATTGGTAAACAAAAAATTAATAATGTGCGGCCATCGGCCAAACCATAATCTGCACCCAACCAGATGGTGCTTGCCATCACAGCGGCCGCAGCTGGACTAGATAACCCCTGAAAGAATTGTTTATCAATACTTTTTGCTTGCGTATTAAAACGCGCGAGCCGCAGGGCAGCACAGGCAGCGTAGATAAATGCAGCTAGCCAACCAATCTTGCCCATATCAAACAATGCCCACTGATACATCACAAGTGCGGGCGCTAAGCCAAATGAAGCCAGATCGGACAAGCTATCATATTGCATACCAAAGTCGCTCTGCGTATTAGTCAGGCGAGCAATACGACCATCCATGCCATCGAGAATCATAGCAACAAAGATTGCGATTGCCGCAGGCTCATACTGACTATTCATCGCAGCGACAATGGCATAAAAACCGGCAAACATGGCACCGGTTGTAAACAGGTTAGGCAGTAAATAAATACCGCGTCGTCTATCACTCACAACAATATGCTCTTTGACTTAAGTTATTTTGAGTGTAACCATGAATCGATAAGTTACAAGAAGAAACAGTTATTCGACTTTATCTTTTACTACTGAGGCAGCTTGTGAGTGAATAATTTGCGCAAGAATGGTACTACCAGATTGTACATAATCACCCGTTTCGACCTGTACCTTACATTCTAATGGCAAAAATATATCGGTACGACCACCAAAGAATATATAACCACATCGCTGTCCATGCCCGACTCGCTCTCCTGCATGAAGATATACATGAAATTTCGGAATAATATCGCGTAAGCGAATTGCTGTAACAACATTATCACCTTCGTCCGATTGAATATGAAAATCGAAATGTCGTCGTGATTCTTTTGCATCAGGTGACGAACACCAATGCTGAAGAAGCTTGCCTTCTATCGGGCTACGCAAGGAAAATGGATCAGAGACCCTGGTCTCAATTTGAATACGAATAGCGCGCGACTTGAGAAAAACTTCGTCTGCCTCTTCTACTAGAGTAACTACACCATAAACAGGACTTAAGACCGCCAGCGGACTTGGGGGTATGTCTCGATAAGGATCTCTAAAAAGATAGGTGAGTAAACCAACGATCAACAGGCATAAGGCAAACACAAATATGCCAAACAGTAATTGAGAAATAATTGCGAGCACTGCACCTGCGAACAGGTAAGGCCATGCTTCGCGCGCAATGAATGGATAACGATTACCGGGCATAATTCAGGATGACTCCTTATATAAAACCCAATAACAAACTCGCGCGAAATTAAGATCAGTTTTTACTATGATCAACCAGTTTATTATTTTTAATCCAGGGCATCATTGATCGAAGTTTTTCGCCAACGACCTCAATACCATGTTCGCGGCTAATACGCCTTTTCGCTTTTAATACCGAAGCACCGCTTTGATTTTCCAGAATAAACTCTCTTGCAAACTCACCATGCTGAATTTCTGCCAGAATTTTTTTCATTTCCTGTTTAGTGGATTCAGTGATGACTCTTGGTCCACGAGTAAAATCTCCGTACTCGGCCGTATTGGATATCGAATAACGCATATTGGCAATACCGCCCTCATAAATAAGGTCGACGATCAGTTTCGTCTCATGCAGACATTCGAAGTAAGCCATTTCAGGTGCGTAACCGGCTTCAACCAGAGTCTCAAAGCCTGCTTGAATCAAGGCAGTGATACCGCCACAGAGTACGGCCTGTTCGCCAAATAAATCGGTTTCCGTTTCTTCCTTAAACGTAGTTTCAATAATACCGGCACGGCCACCGCCATTTGCAGACGCATACGATAATGAAATATCTTTCGCCTGACCCGACGCATCTTGATAGATGGCGATTAACGAAGGAACACCACCGCCGCCAGTATAAGTTGCACGAACAAGATGCCCCGGACCTTTAGGGGCAATCATAATGACATCAAGATCCGCACGAGGAACAATTTGTTGAAAGTGAATATTAAAACCATGTGCAAATGCCAAAGCTGCACCTTGTTTGATATTGGGTTCGATTTCATTTGCATATAGCTGCGACTGATGTTCATCAGGTGCAAGTACCATTACGACATCAGCACTAGCAACGGCATCAGCGATTGATTTTACATCCAGTCCTGCATTTTTTGCTTTCTCTGCAGAAGATGAACCTTCTCTTAAGCCAACACATACTTTTACGCCTGAATCATTCAAGTTGTTAGCATGCGCATGGCCTTGGGAACCATAACCAATGATTGCGACTTGCTTATCCTGGATCAAGGACAGGTCTGCATCTTTATCATAATAAATATTCATATCTAAAATCTCGAGGGTTGTATTAAATTAAAAAGGGAAATCAGGATTGAATGGCTTTATCGCCGCGAGAAATACCTGAGACGCCGGAACGCACTACTTCCAGAATCAGTTTTTCATCCAATGCTTCTATAAAGGCATCGAGTTTTTCTCCCGTGCCGGTCATTTCAATCGTATAGGTATTTTCAGTGACATCAATAATTCGACCCCGAAATATATCCACCATACGTTTCACTTCGTCTCGCGCATTGCTTTGAGCAATGACCTTAATCAGCATCAATTCTCGTTCGATGTGTCGATAATCATTTAAATCGACCACCTTAATTACATCAACCAGTTTATTAAGTTGTTTGTTTATTTGTTCCACAATCGCTTCCGAGCCACTCGTTACCAGAGTCATTCTAGAGATAGAGGGATCTTCTGTTGGCGCCACAGTTAATGATTCAATATTAAATGCACGCGCAGAAAATAAGCCAGACACACGCGATAAGGCGCCCGCTTCATTTTCCAGAAGTAAAGAAAGTATATGTCGTGACATCAGGCGAGTTCCCTGCTTTCACTTTCATTATCTGGTGCTAAATGCATTTCATGATGACCCTTACCAGAGGCAATCATTGGATAAACATTTTCGGTCTGATCGGTAATAACATCCATTAATACAGTACGATCCTTCATGGCTAAGGCTTCTTTCAATGCACCTTCTACATCTTCAGTCTTTTCTACTCGCATGCCAACATGACCATAACTTTCTGCCATTTTTACGAAATCAGGTAATGCATCCATATAGGAATGTGAATAGCGGCTGGAATAAAAGAATTCCTGCCATTGACGAACCATACCCATATAACGGTTATTAAGACTGACAATTTTTACCGGTGTGTTGTATTGCAGACAGGTAGATAGTTCCTGTATGCACATGACCAGACTTGCTTCGCCACTAATACAACAAACAGTTTCATCCGGATAAGCGAGCTTTACACCCATTGCAGCAGGTAAACCAAATCCCATTGTGCCCAGGCCGCCTGAGTTGATCCAACGTCGAGGCTTATCGAACTTATAAAATTGTGCTGCCCACATTTGATGTTGACCAACATCGGACGTGACAAAAGCATCACCTTTCGTTAGCTCCCATAATTTCTCAACTACATACTGAGGTTTAATAACCGAAGTCGTCCGATCAAATTTTAGGCAATCGATTGCTTCCCATTCCTTGATCTGCTTCCACCATTGCTCTAGCGCTTTCGCATCCGGTTTATTTTTATCTGCCTTCAGCATGGCGATTATATCGGTTAGTACATGTTTCACATCTCCAACAATGGGTACGTCGACAGGAACATTTTTTGCGATTGAGGATGGATCGACATCGATATGAACAATCTTTGATTTAGGACAAAATTTCTCGAGATCACCAGTAACCCGGTCATCAAATCTGGCACCGATAGCAATCAACACATCACAATGATGCATGCCCATATTGGCTTCATATGTACCGTGCATACCTAGCATCCCGACAAATTGTTTATCTGTTGCGGGGTAAGCGCCCAAACCCATTAAGGTATTGGTAATGGGATAACCCAATATTTGTGTCAGATCAGTCAATTCTTTGCTGGCTTCGCCTAAAATAACGCCGCCGCCTGAATAAATCATTGGCTTCTTGGCAGAGAGAATTAATTTAACTGCTTTCTTAATCTGTCCTGGATGACCTTTCACTACAGGTTTGTAAGAACGCATATCAACATCTTTTGGATATTCATACTCACATGTATGCGCAGTCACATCTTTCGGAATATCGACCACAACAGGGCCTGGTCGACCACTGGTCGCAACGTAAAAAGCCTTTTTAATCGTTGCTGCCAAATCCTTTACGTCTTTGACAAGGAAATTATGTTTTACACATGGTCGTGTAATGCCAATTGAGTCAACTTCCTGGAATGCATCATTACCAATCATGTAAGTCGAGACCTGACCGGTAAACACGACTAACGGGATAGAATCCATATAAGCAGTGGCAATCCCAGTTACCGCATTGGTCGCGCCAGGACCTGAAGTCACGATCACAACACCCGGTTTACCTGTTGCTCTGGCATAGCCATCCGCTGCATGGGTCGCGCCTTGTTCATGGCGGACAAGAATATGCTCCACATCTGTCTGTTTATAGAGCTCGTCATATATATGCAATACGGCTCCGCCAGGATAGCCGAAAATATGTTCAACACCCTCGTCTTTCAGTGCCCGACAGAATATCTCTGCGCCACGTAATACTTCTTTTTTCTTAGCCACTTTTCTTAACCAGTTTAATTAATGTTTATTTTAAGTCGAAACTGCCGGACGTTACTGAGAATCCGATGTCAGGTCAAGTAAAGTCTTGGTTTTACGGCAATTTGGCATCGTTTCAGCAATTCGTCCAGAAATTTTTCTGGTCTTACGCTGTTACAGATTTCCGTTTATAGTGTCGGCCAATTTTGTAAAACGATTTAATATAAATTTATTCGCCTGATTACACATGAAAACCAGCAATTTACTACTCGGCACTCTTCGTGAAGCACCTGCTGATGCAGAGGTGATCAGTCATCAATATATGCTGCGAGCGGGCATGGTCAGGCAATTAGCGCGCGGCATCTATACATGGCTACCACTCGGCCTTCGTACCCTGAGAAAAGTAGAAAATATCGTACGTAAAGAAATGGACAGTGCCGGCGCCCAGGAAATATTCATGCCTGCAGTACAACCAGCCGAACTATGGCAAGAATCAGGACGTTGGGATCAATACGGTCCTGATCTACTTCGCCTGTCAGATAGGCACGAGCGTGATTTTTGTTTTGGTCCTACTCATGAAGAGATCGTCACCGATTTGGTTCGACGAGAGATTAAGAGTTACAAACAATTGCCAGCAAACTTTTATCAAATACAAACTAAATTTCGTGATGAGATCAGGCCTCGATTCGGCATTATGCGAGGCAGAGAATTTTTAATGAAAGATGCCTATTCGTTCCATCTGACTGAAGCATCCTTGCAAGAAACCTATGACATTATGTTTGCTACTTACACTCGCATTTTTCAGCGATTAGGACTTAACTTCAGAGCCGTCATGGCCGACTCTGGGAATATTGGTGGAAATAGTTCTCATGAATTTCATGTATTGGCTGAATCTGGAGAGGACTGTATCGTGTTTTCCGAAAAAGGTGATTATGCTGCCAACCTTGAACGAGCGGAGACATTGCCCGTTACTGAAACTCGACCAGCGCCCACTGCCGATATGCAAACTGTTGATACACCTGATCAACATAGCATTGAAGAAATCACACAGTTTCTGAATATTCCTGCTACACAATGCATCAAAACGCTTATTGTAAAAGGTGATGATAGTTTAGTTGCATTGGTATTACGGGGTGATCATGAATTAAATCATATCAAGGCTGAAAAACTTGATGGCATCGTCAGCCCACTGGAATTTGCGGAAGAAGATGATATTAAACGAGTCATCGGTTGCGGCCTTGGCTCTATTGGGCCTGTTAATCTATCAATCACTATTTACGTCGATCATGCAGCCGGACATGTTGTTGATTTCGTATGTGGCGCAAATGAAGATGGTAAACATTTAACTGGTGTAAATTGGGAAAGGGATGTGACCTTAGCGACTACGGTCGACATTAGAAACGTTGTTGAAGGTGAAATTGCGCCTGACGGCTCGGGCAAATTAAATTTTGCACGTGGTATAGAGGTCGGGCATATATTCCAGCTTGGTACAAAGTACAGCGCCAGCATGAAGGCTAACTGTCTGGATGAACAGGGCAAATCAGTAACGTTAACGATGGGATGTTACGGCATTGGTGTATCCCGGATTGTGGCCGCCGCAATTGAGCAAAACCATGATGATAAGGGCATCATCTGGCCCGCAACACTTGCGCCCTTTCAAGTTGCGCTAGTACCAATAAACATGCACAAGTCGCAGCGTTTACGGGAAGAAGTCATCAAGTTATATCAGGAATTACGTGATGCGGGGATAGAAGTATTACTGGATGACCGACGCGAGCGACCCGGTGTAATGTTTGCCGACATGGAATTAATCGGTATACCGTACCGAATTGTCTTCAGCGAGAAAGGCTTGGATGCGGGTCAATTAGAATTTAAGGCCAGGACCGATACGGATAATTCTCATATTGATCGCGATAAAGTGATTTCAGAATTAACAGAGAAACTGCAGCGCGATATCAGTTAATTTCGAATTCTTTAAATGATTCATATTCTAGCCAATCTACATCAACTATAATTTCGCTTGCGAAGCGCGGGCCATGATTTAGCCATTTTTCTAATTGCTGTAGGCTGGCTAATTCGCCACTTGCCAGGACTTCAACCCGACCATCTGTCAGATTTTTAACCCATCCTGTTAAACCTAATGCCTTGGCCTTTCTTAAGGTCGCGGCTCGAAATCCTACTCCCTGAACCCGTCCCTGCACATAAACATGCATAGTTTTTTCATTCATATCAATAAGTTACAAAATATTTCATATTGTCTCAATAAAACGACACTTTATGCCGATAACGGCATAAGTTAAACAAAAAAATATGTATTTTCATTTTATGCTATGTGTAATATTTAATAACTAATTGTTTTTATTAAAATTTTTTTAATATTCATGAAGTTCTAAAAGTATTTGATGAATGACTATACTTAGTAGATTGATAACAAATTCTGTGTAGTGGTTCACACGATTTACGGGTTTGTTTTCCAGTACTGGTATAGATGTTGCTGATAAGCAGTTCATAACTATTAAAAATAAATACTAGTGGATTATCTCAATGAGCCAATTACCGATTAGAAAAACCAGTGCAGGCGAACAAGTTGATACCCGGCCAATGTATATTGAAGAATGGCTGGAAACCTTGCCATATATCGATTTCAATAAAACAGCCGCACTAATAGAAAAAGCGCTTGCCGCAACCAATAAACAGGAATTGAAGCCCTCGGTCAGACTGGAGTTGATGACCTTATATCATGGTCCATATGAATATTATCTGGAATCGCAGATTAAGGCTGGTGCGCAACATACATTACAGACAATAGAAGCGATGCATTCTCAATTAGGTGTAATGAAGCAGATTGCTGTTCATTTGAGTTTTGGTTGCAAACTGGCATTCGATCAATCACAAACGCAAAAGTCATTTTGGAAACCCGGGAAGCCACCTTATGAAGCCATATTAATGTCGATGAATTATTTATCACAGGCATTAATCTTCAGTTATCTGGAATATTCTCCTGTGCCAAAAAATGTGTGGAAACAATTAAATTTTATCTATGACATTGCCGCCTCTAGTCAAAATGAGAAAAGACTCTTTACTATTCCTGGCGATGAAATCTCTACAAAAGGTATCAGTTTTGATCATGCCTATAAAAAAATATTGATGGCATCACTAGTCGATCCTCATCATTTACCTTTTGGAGCAATTTGGGAAATTTATGAACAACTGGATACGTGGGTAGATATGGTCAATATCTCTCAGATTGAAGACATAGCTGTTGCCGAAGGAAAATTTATTATCGATCTTAAGGAAGATGCAAAACCAATTAACTACGATAAGTTTGATTTAAATCAAAAATCTAAATCAACACGCTTACTTGACGCTAGTCCGTTGCTGAAAGAGGTGAATTTTCATATGCAGGTCTTGGAACACGGCAAACCATTGGATGCTTCAGTTAAATTATCGCCTTTTTATACGAGAACACTGTTAACTCATATGTCTAATGTATGGGGTCTACCACCTTCAAGGGTCGATCATCGTCAAACCCGAAAAGGTCAGCTTGAGGTCTACACTGGAATTGAAGCGATCTATTATGTA
>JBCCHP010000028.1:0-12811 GCA_039028675.1 Pseudomonadota bacterium
CTAGCCTGATTATTAATAATTATATTAACCATGTCTGCAGTAATATTATCTCTGGCAACAGTTCTGGATATTTGAGTTTCTGTCGAAACATCTATCACTAGAATGCGATCAAATTCATTACTTTTCCCTGTTTCAATTAATAAAGGTATCACAACAATACAATATAAACAGTCTAGCGCCTGCACAATTGAATATATTTCTGAAAATATTAATGGATGTAATATTTCTTCCAATTCGTGCTTTTTAGAAAGATCATTAAAAATGAAATCTGATAATTTTTTCCTATCTAACTTACCATCATCACATATTACTGATTTCCCAAATTGTTGAATAATTTTGTTAAAAGCAGGTTTATCAGGCTCAACAATTTGTCTTGCAATGACATCAGTATCTATAATTTCTGTGCCAAGTTGCTTGAATAAGCATGCCACGGTTGATTTGCCACTACCTATACCACCGGTTAGCGCGATTGTCATTGGTCTAGTCATCAAACTATATGAATAGTCGATAATAAGCAGAGAGTAATTCCTGTCCCCAAATTAAACATATCCATCCTGCAATTGCCAGATAGGGTCCAAATGGAATCGGTTTAGAACGATCATGAGATAAAAAAATAATCATGCTAATGCCAATAACTGCACCAACAAGTGATGACATGACGATAATTAGAGGTAAATATTGATAACCTAGCCATGCCCCAAACATACCTAGTAATTTAAAATCACCATGTCCCATTCCCTGTTTACCTGTTACCAGCTTGAATATGATGTAAACAAGCCATAGGGAACCATAACCAAAGATTGCGCCAAGAACACTTGCTTCAAGATTTGCGAATAGTTCAAAAAAACTAATTCCTATGCCTAACCATAGTAAAGGTAGTGTTATATCGTCTGGTAACAATTGGTGATCTATATCGATCATGCTTAATGCAATCAATGACCATGATAGTAATAATGCAAATACGGTTTGAATGCTAGGCCCAAAACTGTAAGCAACGATGACCGATACCAGTGCTGTCACTATCTCGATCAAGGGATAGCGAATCGATATAGATGCTGAACAGTTTTTACATTTTCCTCTTAGAAATAAATAACTGATAACCGGAATATTTTCCAACGCGCTAATCTCGTGTTGACAGTATGGACAGCGAGAACGAGGTACGATTAGATTGTAAGCTTCTTCTTGTGATTGTTCCTGATCCAGTTCTAATAATTCACAACATTGTTGTTTCCAGTCTTTCTCCATCATGATTGGTAGACGATGGATAACAACGTTTAGAAAACTACCGATTAATAATCCTAGGATAAAAATACAACCAAGAAATATGCCTGGAAAAATAAGAAAAATGTCGATCAGGTGTGACAAAGTCTTTCTCTGGAAAAATTTTGCAGGTTCAAGGAAACCTGCAAAATATCTGGATTGATTTTCGTTTTAAACCACTGAACCCATTTTGAAGATGGGTAAGTACATACCAATAACAATACCACCAATAACGACACCTAAAAATGCCATGATCATTGGTTCCAGCAGACTGGTTAATGCTTCCACTGCATCATCTACTTCGCCTTCATACCAGTCAGCTACCTTACCGAGCATCGTATCGATTGCACCTGATTCCTCACCGATAGCAACCATTTGCACAACCATGTTTGGAAATAAACCAGATTCACGCATGGATGCCTGTAGCTGTGTACCAGTAGCAATCTCGTCTTTCATCTTCAATGTTGCCGTTTCAAATACAATATTGCCTGTTGCGCCAGCGACAGAGTTCATTGATTCGACTAAAGGTGTACCGGCAGCAAACATCGTTTCCAGCGTTCTGGCGAATCGAGCAATTGCAGATTTTTCTAATATTTCTCCAATTACTGGTAATTTAAGACTCATACGATCGAGAAGCTGTTGAACAGCTACAGAACGTTTTTTTAGTTGCATAAAACCGACTACTGTACCGATCATGACCCCAAAGATTAAATACCACTTAGCGACGAAGAAATTAGAGCAATCAATCAAAAACTGGGTTAATGCAGGTAAATCAGCGCCAAATGAGCTGAATAGTTCAGTAAACTGTGGAATTACAAATATCATGAGGATAGAGACAACAATCACAGCAGCAACAATCACAGCAGCTGGATAAAACAAAGCTGATTTAATTTTTGATTTTAATGCCTCTGTCTTTTCCAAATAAGTTGCAACCTTATGCAAAATAGCTTCAAGAATACCGGCTTGTTCGCCTGCCTCAACAAGATTGCAATATAGGGAATTAAATTGAAGTGGGTGTTTTCTTAATGCATCTGTCAAATTGTTACCAGCTTCAACATCGCCCTTGATAGTTAATATTAAAGTTTGCATTGCTGGATTTTCATGTCCTCGACCAACAATCTCAAATGCTTGAACCAATGGTACACCTGAAGACATCATGGTCGCTAATTGACGGCTAAAGACAGTGATATCTTTTGTCTTTACTTTTCCTTTGTTTTCACCACCAAAAAGGGGTTTTGGCTTCTTTTTACATTTGAGCGGATTTACACCTTGGCGACGGAGTACTGCCTTCACCAAAGCCTCACTCTGTCCGCTCATTTCACCTTTTACACGTTTACCTGATTTGTCAGTCCCTTCCCAGACATACATGTCTGATTTTTGTGCTTCAGCCATAATATTTACTCTACCGTTACCCTATTCACTTCGGTCAAACTGGTCACGCCGTCAGCGACTTTTTGCAAGCCACTTCGCCTAATATCCCAAATCCCTTCATCTGCAGCCTGATCTGCAAGTTGAACGGCATTTGCGCCTTCAATAATGAGCCTTTTCATTGCATCAGAAATATTCATTACCTGATAAATACCCGCTCGGCCTTTATAGCCCGGGTTATCTTCCGATTCTTCTCCAGGCTCATAGATGACAATGCCTTTTTCAATCATGTCATCTGGAAATCCCTCGTCTTTCAATGCATCAGCAGGTATCTCTTGTTCAACTCTATTATTAGAATTTAATCTTCGGCAAAGTCTTTGCGCAGTAATCAAATTAATGCTGGTTGCTACAGCGAATGCTTGAATCCCCATATCCTGCAGTCGAGTTAATGTCTGTGGTCCATCGTTTGTATGTAATGTCGACATTACCATGTGTCCGGTCTGAGCGGCTTTTACTGCAATAGATGCGGTGCCTAAATCACGAATCTCTCCCACAAGAATAATATCCGGATCCTGTCTCAAGAAGGCTTTTAATGCCTTTTCAAAAGTCATGCCCGTGCGCTCATCAACCTGTACCTGATTTACACCTGCCAGATTAATTTCCACAGGATCCTCAGCTGTTGAGATATTAATATCTACTTGATTAAGTATATTAATACCCGTGTAAAGGGAGACTGTTTTACCACTACCCGTTGGTCCTGTTACCAAGAACATGCCGTAGGGTTTATGTAAGTTATCCAGAAATAATTGCTTTTGCGCATCTTCATAACCCAATTGGTCAATCTGTAATGCTGCTGCATCAGAATTCAAAATACGCATACATGATTTTTCGCCGAAGAGTGTTGGGCATGTATTCACACGAAAATCGATAGATTTGGTTTTTGAAAGTTTTAATTTAATTCGGCCATCCTGCGGTACGCGTCTCTCAGAAACATCGAGTCTAGACATGACCTTAATACGAGCCGCAATTTTATTTGAAAGGCTTAAAGGCGGTTTAGCCACTTCTTGCAATACACCGTCGATTCGAAAACGGACACGGTAAACTTTTTCGTAGGGCTCAAAGTGCAAGTCAGAAGCACCTTTTTTAATTGCATCCAATAATACTTTATTTACAAATCTAACGACTGGCGCGTCGTCAACATCTGAATCATCATCTCCTCCAGCATCAGTTTCATCAGCGACTTCCAGATCATCAAGATCATCGAATTCTTCATCATCCATGTCCCCGAGACCACCGTCGGCTGCCTCAAGTGCTTTTTCAATATTTTTAGCGAGCTTATCTTCTTCTACTATGATTGCATCAGTCGCGAGTCCTGTTGCAAATTTCATTTCATCCAGTGCCTGGATATTGGTTGGATCAGATATTGCGATTGACAGACGCTTGCCACGCTTGAAGATCGGTAAAGCATGATGTTTCTTGATTAAATCTTCTTTAACCAATTTGATTGTATCAGGATCGATTTCTACCAGGTCGATATCGACCATTGAAAAACCAAATTCGGTGGATGCGGCAATCGCTATTGCGCTAGCAGGAACCAGATTTTCGCTGACTACATGGCTAACAAAAGGTTTTTGTGCTTTAAGTGACTTTTCGAAAGCCTCTTGTGCTTTTTCCTCATCGAGTAAACCATCCAGTACCAGTTTTCTGGCAAGTCCACTGAGATTGATTTTTTTGTTGGAAACAGCCATCGGCTAATTCTTGACCCTATATTTATCAAGTATGACTGCTAAATATTAGATTATATGGGCAAAATAACCAACCGTTTTAGTTCTATAGCCTCTAAAAAATCAACTTTTTAGCTGATTTTTATAACTAAATGTCGATGGATCAGGCTGCAGCAGCTTTCTTTGCAGAAAAAACAAGATTTTCATCATGCAGTGTTACGCTAATAAGCGAATTAGGACCAAATTCTCCAAGCAGTATTTTTTCAGCAATTGGTGTTTCAATCTCATCCTGAATGGCACGTTTTAGTGGTCTAGCGCCATAAACAGGATCGAAACCGGTCTTACCAATATGTGCAATAGCGTCAGCACTTATTTCGAGTCTAATCTCTTGCTCTGCAAGCCGCTTGTTAAGTCTTTGCAACTGTATTTCGGCAATGGACTGTATTTGCTCTTTTATCAGTGCATGGAATACCACAACTTCGTCGATCCGATTCAGAAATTCTGGTCGAAAATGTTGACTGACTTCATGCATGACAACTTCTTTCATGTTGCTATAGTCAGTATCATTCGTCATCTCCTGAATCAGATTTGAACCTAAATTTGATGTCATTACGATGACAGTATTTCTGAAATCGACAGTTCGGCCATGTCCATCCGTTAATCTGCCATCATCCAGAACTTGTAATAAAATATTAAACACATCGCTATGTGCTTTTTCTATTTCATCTAGCAAAATCAGACTATAAGGACGGCGACGAACAGCTTCTGTCAGGTAACCACCTTGTTCATAACCCACGTAACCTGGCGGCGCGCCAATCAAACGGGCGACCGAGTGTTTTTCCATGAACTCGGACATATCTATTCTTATCAATGCCTCTTCACTATCAAAGATAAATTCAGTCAGACTTTTACATAGCTCGGTTTTGCCAACACCAGTTGGTCCAAGGAATAGAAAGCTGCCATTTGGTTTTTGCGGATCAGAAAGCCCGGCACGTGACCGACGAATGGCGTTAGCGACAGCACTAATAGCTTGTTCTTGTCCAACCACGCGCTGATGTAAAACAGATTCCATCTGTAACAACTTTTCTTTTTCACCTTCCAGCATTTTACTGATAGGTATGCCAGTCCAAGCTGATACTACTTCAGCAATTTCGTTTTCAGTTACTTTATTCCGAAGCAATGTCATTTCTTGCATTTCAGCTTGATCCGCTATGTTGAGTTGTTTTTCAAGTTCTGGAATTACGCCGTATTGTAATTCGGACATTTGATTCAAATCGCCTGCTCGTTTTGCAGCTTCAAAATCGATACGAGCTTGCTCGAGACGTTCTTTAATCGTATGTGTACCTTGCAGCGCTGCTTTTTCAGCGATCCAAATTTCTTCGAGATCCTTGAACTCTTTTTCAATCTCTTTAATTTCTGTTTCCAGTAACTCCAATCGTTTTTTGGAGGCTGCATCATCCTCTTTTTTCAAAGCCTCTCGTTCAATCTTCATTTGAATCAGACGTCGCTCTAACCTGTCCATTGATTCAGGCTTGGAATTGATTTCAATACTAATGCGACTGGCAGATTCATCGATCAAATCGATGGCTTTATCCGGTAACTGTCTGTCACTGATATATCGATGCGATAACGTTGCTGCCGCAACGATTGCAGGATCGGTTATTTGTACATTATGATGAACTTCATAACGTTCTTTTAAGCCACGTAAAATAGCAATGGTGTTTTCAACAGTAGGTTCACTAACCAACACTTTTTGAAAGCGCCTTTCAAGTGCAGCATCCTTTTCAATATTCTCTCTATATTCATCTAAAGTAGTTGCACCGATACAGTGAAGCTCGCCTCTAGCCAATGCCGGCTTTAACATATTCCCTGCATCCATAGCTCCTTCTGCTTTACCGGCACCAACCATCGTATGTACTTCATCAATGAATAAGATGATTTGCCCTTCCTGTTTTGACAAATCATTAAGAACGGCCTTTAACCGTTCTTCAAATTCACCCCGAAATTTGGCGCCTGCAATCAATGCCCCTATATCAAGTGACAATAAGCGTTTATGTCTCAGTGCATCAGGTACTTCGTTGTTAATTATGCGTTGAGCCAAGCCCTCTACAATCGCAGTTTTACCAACACCAGGTTCGCCAATCAAAACAGGATTGTTTTTTGTGCGCCTTTGTAAGACTTGAATTGTGCGACGTATTTCTTCATCTCGACCGATGACTGGATCCAGTTTGCCCGTTTCCGCGCGTGCTGTGAGATCGATAGTAAATTTTTGCAATGCCTGTCTTTGGTCTTCAGCTCCTGGTTCGCTAATTTGCTCGCCGCCACGCACTGCATCGATGGTTTGATTAATTTTTTTTGCATCGGCGCCAGATTTCTTAAAAATATCACCAAGTTTTCCTTTATCTTCTAATACTGCAAGCGCAAATAATTCACTGGAAATATAATCATCACTACGTTGTTGTGCAGCTTTATCCATCAGGTTTAATACGCGTTCCATATCACGACTGATATGTATATCTCCTGCATTACCATTAACTTTGGGCAACGAATTAATCAATTGATCAATATCCTGACCGAGTTGTTGCACATTGACACCGCTATTACTTAATAAATTTTTTAGCGTGCCGCCCTCCTGAGCTAATAAGGTTTTGGCTAAATGAACAGGTTCGATGTATTGATGATCCTGGCCGATTGCAAGACTCTGCGATTCTGCCAATGCCAGTTGGAGTTTGCTTGTAAATTTGTCAGGGCGCATAGTTCCAGTTACTAAATCATTTGTATTAACCAGATAAATGGGGGCAGTTAGTGCTTAATCAAGTATCAAAGTGCTTAGCAAAATTATTTTGTTTAATAAACACCAATGTCCTGATACGAACGCGAAATTTTATTAACCGCCACAACAAATGCAGCAGTGCGAAAATCTGTAATTTTTTCATTGCTATCGAGCACTTCTTTGAGTTGTTGAAAACCCAGTCTCATCGTGTCATCTAGGCCTGATCGAACCAGATCAAGTTCATCTGCCCCCTTTATTAATTCTCGCTGTACCCAATCGGGTGGTTCTTTACCAGTCATGGCCTGAACGGCCTTGAGTATATTTTCGCCGCGTAATTCATCATAGCGACGTTCCATTCGACCAAAACGTATATGGGCCAGATTTCGAATCCATTCAAAGTAAGAAACAGTCACACCGCCAGCGTTGACATATGCATCGGGGATAATTGGCACGCCGCGGGCCCTTAATATTTCATCTCCTTCGAATGTGACAGGGCCATTTGCTGCCTCAAAGATAATCTTTGCCTGAATTTTTGCTGCATTATCTTCGGTGATTTGCGCTTCAAGCGCGGCGGGTATCAAGATATCGCATTCCAGTTCTAATGCGAGTTTCCCGTCTTCAAGAAATTCAGCATCCGGATAACCTTTAATTGTTTTATTTTCAATATTATATTGATGTACGTCATCAATATTTAATCCGGCCCCATTAACCAGCGCTCCATCTCGTTCTATGATTGCGATTATCTTACATTTGTCCTCATCATATAAAAGTTTTGCAGCGTGATAGCCCACATTGCCTAAACCCTGCACGACAACCGTTTTATCTGCCAGACCACCATCAAGTTTCGCTTTTTTGACATCCTCAGTATGGCGGAAGAATTCGCGCATGGCATAAACGACTCCTCTACCAGTTGCTTCAGTTCTTCCCCTTATTCCACCGTGTGCAACAGGTTTTCCGGTTACACAACCTGAGTAATTCACATCTTCTGGATGCAAATGTTTATAAGTATCAGCAATCCATGCCATTTCACGTTCTCCAGTGCCCATATCTGGGGCAGGTACATTTGTAGATGGACTCAGGAAACCTTTTCTAACAAGTTCACGGGCAAAACGGCGTGTTATTAATTCAAGCTCATCACGATGATACTTATTTGGGTCGATCAATAGCCCGCCCTTTGATCCACCAAAAGGCACGTCTACAATCGCGCACTTGTAGGTCATTAAGGCAGCGAGTGCTTCCACTTCATCTTCATCGACGATAGGCGCATATCGTATTCCACCTTTTGCAGGCAAACGATGGATACTATGTACAGAGCGCCAGCCCGTGAATACTTCAATATGATCGCCAATATCTACGGGAAAATTTACCTTCAGAGTTGAATTACAAGCCTTCATTGCCCTGGCGGTGCCTGGGTCGATATCTAATACAGCTAAAGCTCGGTCAACCATTTGATTGACACTTTGACTGAAACTCGATTTCTTATTTTTCTTATTGCTCATGATATAACTCTGCATTTTTGCTATTAGTATTTAGCTTAGTCCAATATTTTTGTTATTCCATCCAGATCATACTTGCTGTGCGCCCAGTTTGTTTATTGCGTCGATATGAGTAGAAATATTCACTTTGTTCATAGCAACAAATTTTACTTTGGTATATGTATTTAACATTATTCAATCGAAGAATAATCTCTGTCATCTGCGCAATATCGCATTGCCATTTACCACTATTTTTTTCATAAAATGATAATTTTGTTTCAGGCCTGTAAGTAAAGCATTTCGTATAGACATCAGTGCCAACCTCATAATGTTGCACGCTAATAGATGGACCTATCCAGGCAAGCACTTCAGATGTTTCAATAAAAATGTCACTTACCTGATCTAATATGCCATTACAAATTCCTTTCCAACCAGCATGAATTGCTGCAACTTTTGTACCACCAAAATCAGTCAGTAACACTGGCACACAATCTGCGGTTAATACAGCACAGACTGTATTTACTCTATCGGTATAACTGCCATCGGCATCGGTATTATTTCCTTTAGTATTATTAAGAGAGATGATGCGATTACTATGTGTTTGATTTAACCAAAAGGGAATACCGGGCAGTGACAGATCCTTCTGAAGTTTTTGTCGATTTGCTTTCACAGCTTCAAGGCTATCACCTACATGATCAGCAAGATTAAAACTCTGGAAATTTCCTTTGCTGATTCCATTTTTACGAGTGGTAGTACCAGCATGAACATGGTTAGGTGCTGGCCAGTCAGCCTCAATCCAGTTAGCATTATTTTGCATCGTAGGTATCAAGTTGTGTAATCATCGTTTGCATATCGTCGGGTGTATTTGCCTGCACTGTCATGATTTCTTTTGTATCAGGATGTGGCAAAGTTAATTGATGCGCGTGAAGTGCCTGTCGTGAGAAAGCAGAAATAGTTTGTTTTAAATTTTCATCGATGCCTTTTTCAATAGATTGATGCTTACCGTATTCTTTATCACCAACGATAGGGTATTTCAGATATGCCATATGTACTCGAATTTGATGGGTGCGTCCTGTATCAAGCATGACATTAAGCAGAGTATAGTGTTTATATCTGGTATGGACTCGATAATGTGTTATCGCTCGCTTTCCATTTCGTGTCACTGCCATTTGGGTACGACGAGTAGGATGTCGACCAAAATGAGTATCTATTGTGCCACCAGCAGTAATCTTTCCACACACAAGGGCCAGATATTCGCGTTTTATATTTCTAAGTTGTAATTGTTCAACTAGAAAGGTATGCGCTGTCGGAGTGCGAGCGATCAGCATCAATCCAGTCGTGTCTTTATCCAGCCGATGAATTATCCCTGCTCTTGGAATTAGACGTAGATTGATATCGAAATGCAATAAAGCATTTTGCAAGGTCTGGTTTGGATTTCCTGCTCCTGGATGAACAACAAGTCCTGCAGGCTTGTTGATTACAACAAGACTTTTGTCCTGGTGAATAATAGTAAGTGGTATATCTTCTGGTTCAATTTCGGCTAAAGTCTGCAATTTGATACAAAATAAAATCTCATCCCCGGTTTTTACTATATCTTTTTGTTTGCAAACCTCTCCATTTAGCGTAATTTCGCCTTGTTTTATCCATGATTGTATTCGAGCACGCGAGTGCTCAGGCATTAATTTACTGACAGCCTGATCCAGGCGTTGTCCTGCCAGTTCCTCAGTAATAAGCGCGCTTGAATTTATCTGTTCTTTTGACATTTGCTTTGCTGTAGAGTCTAGCTCCGAACACCGCTTTAAGCTAACCTAACGATATGAGACACCTGATTACACTATTATTAATCATTTTGTTATGTGCATGTTCTGCATTTGGTGAAAAAGATGATGACACAATTAATTGGTCGGCTGATCGGTTATATGCAGAGGCACGTGGCGCCCTGGATAGCGGAAATTATACGGATGCAGTAGATTTTTACCAAAAACTGGAAGCCAGGTTTCCATTTGGTACACATGCACAGCAGGCTCTGATCGATCTGGCTTATGCTCATTATAAAAATGATGAACCAGAGGCAGCGATCGGTGCGGCAGATCGATTTATAAAGTTATATCCGCAAAACCAACATGTTGATTATGCTTATTACCTTAAAGGTTTGACGAACTTTAATCGTGGTAAAGGTTTGGCTCAACGATTGTTACCAAGAGATGAAGCGCAGCGTGATCCTGGTTCTGCGCAACAGTCATTTCAGGATTTTAATGAATTAGTCAGAAAGTTTCCGGAAAGTGATTATCGTGCTGATGCCGAGCAAAGAATGCGGTTTTTAAGAAATAATCTGGCAGAGAACGAAGTTTATGTTGCCACATACTATATGCGCAGAGGCGCCTTTGTTGCAGCCGTAAATCGTGCCAGGTATGTAATTGAAAACTTTCAGCGCACGCCATCTGTGCCAGATGCATTACTCATACTCGCCAAGGCATACCGTGTACTGGAGATGGAAGACTTGGCGAATGATGCTATACGGGTATTAGAAAACAATTATCCTAATCATCCAGGGTTGAATGACGTCAAACGAGTCAGAGTTTATTAGTTAATTTTCCTGGTAGCCTGAAGTAATGGGATAACGCCGATCTCGGCCAAAAGCACGTTGCGTAATTCGTACGCCAGGCGCGGCTTGTCTTCTTTTATATTCGTTTCTGTCTACGAGACGAGCAATGCGGGACACTGTTTGTTCTGCAAATCCATTTGCTATTATCTCGCTGGGGCTTAAATCCTGTTCAATATATTGTTCCAAAATTGCATCCAGAGTTTCATAGTCAGGGAGTGAATCCTGATCTACCTGATTCTCTTTTAATTCGGCTGATGGAGGACGATTAATAACATTTTCCGGAATGACGATATCTTTTCTATTTCGCCATAACGCAAGTTTATACACCATCGTTTTCCATACATCCTTAAGTGGCGAGAAACCTCCGCACATATCTCCATATAATGTTGAGTAACCCACAGCCACTTCACTTTTATTACCTGTTGTTAATAACAATTTACCTGTCTTGTTAGAAAGTGCCATTAACAACACACCACGACATCTTGCCTGAATATTCTCTTCAGTTATGTCTTCAGGCAGGCCATCAAATCTTGGTGCTAATGAGTTCAGCATTGTGCTGAAAGCAGGCTCAATTGAAATTTTTTCACTTTTTATACCAAGTAAATTAGCTTGTTCAAACGCATCATCTACACTCATTTTCGCCGTATACCTAGATGGCATAATTAAGACTTCAACATTTTCAGCACCAAGTGCATCAACTGCAATAGTCGTCGTTAAGGCCGAATCTATGCCGCCTGATAAACCGATTACGACGCCATTAAAATTATTTTTATATACATAATCACGTACACCCAAACACAATGCCTGATAAATATTTTCTTCTTCACTACATTCGATGCTGTTAATAGGGACTGATTTTTCTCCTATTGCAAATGTGTATTGAAAGATACCTTCTTCAAACTGCGGCGCATGAAATACTACACTACCATTTTGGTCGACTAACATTGAGTTACCATCAAATACGAGTTCGTCTTGTCCACCAATTAGATTGATATAGGCAATGGGCATACTATTTTCTTGTGCACGTTTTTTTATAATTGATTCTCGTTTTTTTAATTTATTAACATGATATGGGGAAGCATTGAGATTAAATATAATTTTTGCTCCTTCCTCAGCGGCTTGTTTTGCAGGGCCAGACTCCCATATATCTTCACAAATTGTTATCGCGGCTCTTGTATTTCCTATATTAAAAAGGCACGAGGCATTACCGGGAACAAAATATCTTTTTTCATCGAATACACTATAGTTCGGCAAAATTTGTTTGTTATAACGAGAGATTACTTTCTTGTCCTTTATTACACTACATGAGTTATATAACTCATTTTCCTCAAGTTGAGGATGACCTAATAAAACAAATATTTCTCCAGTCGAAGAAATTATCTCTTTTAATGCATTATTAACTTCATTTAGAAAAGAAGGTCTATGTAGTAAATCTTCCGGGGGATAAGAACAAATAGATAATTCAGGAAAAATGATTATATCTGCATCATATTCAGAATCAGCCCGGTTGATAGCATTAATTATCACTTTAGTATTATTACTTATATCACCAACGGCAAGATTCAATTGTGCAAAAACTATTTTCATGTTGGTATGTCAGTCACAG
>JBCCHP010000029.1:0-12779 GCA_039028675.1 Pseudomonadota bacterium
CAAAACAATAAACTGACCACTCTTCCTGAGACCATTTTCCAGACTTTGTCTTAACCCTCTCAGTGCCACGGGCCCAAAATTGGGCCCAAAGCTTGTCACTTGTCAAAGTCTTGTAAGTAATGAGTTAGTTCGTGAACAATAACACTTCTCGTATATGCATCAGTATGACCATTCAGCCTTTCGTCAATATAAATGACACCGTTATCGTTATACCAGGCAACGACTTCACATCTTTCCATTCCGTTACAGGCTTCTTCAACGAAAAATGTATGGGGCTTGAAATCAATATCAGGCGGGATGCCCGGATGCTCATACTGCGAGAGTTTAACTGTCCAACTCAAAAGTACGGCGAGTAGATGAGCTTCCATTGTATTGCCTGAGTCTATTCATTATAACTTTTGAAAAACAAGACAAGCGTTGGTTCCACCAAAACCAAAACTGTTAGACATAATCACCGACAAGTCCAGATTTTCCATTTTGTCAGTGACCACAGGCATACCATTAGCTTCACTATCCAGTGTTTCTATATTGAGTGATTTTGCAATGAAATTATGTTCTTGCATGATCAGACCATAGATCGCTTCATTTGCTCCTGCCGCACCAAGTCCATGACCTGTTTGCGACTTGGTCGCACTAATCGGCGGGATGTCATCACCAAATACTTCCTTTACAGCTTTTAACTCTGTGACATCACCAGCCGGGGTACTGGTTGCATGTGCATTAATATAATTAACAGGTTTGTTCACATCACTCAAAGCAATTTGCATACAACGTGTGGCGCCCTCACCAGAAGGTTTGACCATATCAAATCCATCTGATGTTGCACCGTAGCCGACAATTTCTGCATAGATCGTTGCGTTCCTTGCGCGCGCATGTTCCAGTTCTTCAAGCACCAGAATGCCACCACCGCCTGATATCACGAAACCATCGCGATTGGCATCATACGGACGAGAGGCCTTATCCGGTGTTTCATTATATTTAGAAGAAAGTGCGCCCATGCTGTCGAATAACAGTGTTGACGTCCAATGTAATTCATCACTTCCACCGGCAAATATCATTTTTTGTTTACCGGCCTGAATCAGCTCACATGCATTACCGATGCAATGGGCACTCGTAGCACATGCAGAACTAATAGAATAATTAATTCCTTTAATTTTATAGGCGACTGACAAACACGCACTATTCGTACTAGCCATGACCCTCGGCACCATGGTGGGTCCAACTTTACGGGCACCCCGATCACGCATGGTATCAATTGCGGCCTGCATATTCGCATTAGAGCCGCCACCGGAACCGACAATTAAACCAATATCAGCATCAATTATTTCTTCTTTAGTAAGACCGGCATCTGCTATTGCCTCGCTCATTGCTATATAGGCGTAAGCCGCGCTATCACCCATAAAACGGCGCAGTTTTCTATCTATCAAACTATCCAAATCGATATCAATTGCACCGTGAACGTGGGAGCGAAATCCCAATTCGGCATATGTTTCACAAAATTGAATTCCTGAAATGCCGTTGTTAAGTGAAGCCAAGACTTCCTGTTTGTTATTGCCGATACTGGATACAATTCCAATACCAGTCACAACAACTCTTTTCACAAAACCATCCTCCTTTAGAAATCTTCAGTAGAAGTAAATAAGCCTACTCTTAAATCTTTGGCAGCGTAAATTTCTCTATCATCTGCATACATTGCCGCGTCAGCGACTCCCATGACCAACTTTCGCAATACGACTCGACGCATATTAATTTCGTAGCGTAACAATTTGATATCAGGTGTGACTTGTCCCGAAAATTTAACATTGCCTGCGCCCAAGGCTCTACCTTTGCCAGGCGCGCCGGTCCAGGCTAAAAAGAAACCAACTAATTGCCACATGGCATCAAGCCCAAGGCAGCCAGGCATGACCGGGTCTCCTTCAAAGTGACAATCAAAAAACCAGAGGTCAGGTTTGATATCGAGTTCAGCGATAATCTGTCCTTTATGAAATTTACCGCCGTCATCGTTAATTTGAGCAATACGATCAAACATCAGCATAGGTGGTAATGGTAGTTGTGCGTTACCTTCGCCAAACATTTCGCCGCGACCGCAAGCTAATAATTCTTCCCTTGTATAACTATTTTTCTTATTCATTTATTGCAGTATCTCACGCCGATATTTTTTTTTCCTCTCTAATAGGAACAGTAATACTATTAAAAGCTTGCTTGACAGCCGTATTGCGGTGTTTAGACTACGCTAATATTTTTCAAAAAATCATATTGTTGCAGTATGTCTTCACAAATTGGAACGCTAAGTAGACGTAGTAGTGTCGGAGTAAAAGTAGGTTCAATTACTATCGGTGGAAGTAATCCTGTCGTTGTTCAATCAATGACAAATACTGACACTGCAAATGCGGATGCAACAGCGAAGCAAATACAGCAATTGGCCGCAGCTGGTTCAGAGCTGGTTCGTATTACTGTTAATTCAGAAGAAGCCGCTGCCCAAGTGGCTAATATAAAGGAGAAGCTTGAGGCGGTAGGTTGCCAGGTTCCTCTTGTTGGTGATTTCCACTATAACGGTCATAAATTACTCACTAAGTATCCAGAGTGCGCACAGGCACTAGGCAAATATCGAATCAATCCAGGTAATGTTGGTTTTGGCAAAAAAAGGGATGATCGTTTTGCCGTCATGATTGAAAAAGCAATTGAGTATGACAAACCTGTCAGGATTGGTGTTAATTGGGGCAGTCTTGACCAGGAATTGTTAGCAAAAATGATGGACGAAAATGCCAAGTTAGCTTCGCCTCTCGAGACCGATGATGTCATGCGCGAAGCCTTAATCGTGTCTGCTATTTCTAATGCTGAAAAAGCTGAACAGATAGGATTACACAGAGATAGAATTGTGCTGTCATGCAAAGTAAGTGGTGTGCAAAAGCTTATTTCCCTTTATCGAGAATTAGGTAGTCGATGCGATTATGCCTTGCATTTAGGATTGACCGAGGCAGGAATGGGCTCAAAGGGCATTGTTGCGTCAACCGCTGCGATGGGCGTCTTATTGCAAGAAGGGATTGGCGACACGATTAGAGTTTCATTAACACCTGAGCCTGGTGGCGAACGGTCAAAGGAAGTTGTTGTTGCACAGGAAATATTGCAAACAATGGGACTCAGGTCGTTTACCCCGTTAGTCACTGCCTGCCCGGGTTGTGGTAGAACCACGAGTACTGTTTTTCAGGAACTGGCAGATAATATTCAGGCCTATGTTCGTAGTCAGATGCCCATTTGGCGAGAAAAATATGAAGGCGTTGAAGATATGAATCTGGCTGTGATGGGATGCGTCGTCAATGGTCCAGGTGAGAGTAAGCATGCGGATATTGGAATTAGTTTACCGGGCACGGGTGAAACACCTTCAGCACCTGTGTTTATTGATGGCAAACAGACGATGGTGTTGAAAGGTAACAACATTGCAAATGAATTCCGTGAAATCGTCGATAATTATGTTGAAAATCGCTATGCCAAGCATCAAGCATAATTAGACAACATCAATTATTTCTACCTCCACTAGATTAATGCGTTTCATCTATATTATTTTATTGCTATGTATTGCAAGCCCTACGCATGCAGGTTGGTCTGATCTGCTGGATATTTTTATTAAAGATGAAAGTGACAATACATCAATCAATAATTTGAGCCAGCAGGACGTCATTGCTGGATTAAAACAGGCTTTGAGTAAGGGTAGTGAATTTGCCGTTAATTCACTGGGGAAACAGAATGGTTTTTTGAATAGCGAACAATTCAAAATTCCGATGCCGGAACAGTTAGCCCAGGTGGAATCAGTACTACGCAAGTTAAGACAGGATGAACTAGCCGATGAGTTTGTATTCTCGATGAATCGTGCGGCAGAACAAGCACTACCTGTGGCGGGTGATATTCTGAAAAATATTGTGAGCAATATGTCTGTCGAAGATGCATACGGTATCCTAAAAGGGCCCGATAATGCTGCAACCAATTATTTACAGAAAAAAGGAGGGCAAGAACTTAATCAACAGTTTCTCCCAATAGTAAAACAAACAACTGATAAAACCGGTGTTACCCGTCAGTATAAAACCATGCAAGATAAGTTAGGCATGCTCTCATCGATAGTCGATATGGAGACGATTGATATTGATCAATATGTCACCGATAAAGCAGTCGCAGCCTTGTTCACACTCGTTGCTGAACAGGAGAAACTCATACGTGAAGATCCGTTATCCAGAACGACAGAATTAATGAAAAAAGTATTTGCGCAGCAATAATTAGCTTTCTATTTATATTTGACTTGTAGCGCATTGCAACATATGCCTTCTTTATTCTGACGTACATTTAAATTTTAATCTCTATAGAGGTATTATTGATCCATATCAATATGCAACATAAAACATGTTGCTAGTATTTCGGGCCATAACAACTATTATTTTTTCCCGATACACAAATATAATGACAAAAACAAAATTAGAAGATTAAAGAGGATTCACTTATGTCTGACGATAAGTTGTATGACGTATCCGAGAGTATTGCTGCTAGAGCACATATTTCAAAAAGCCAATATGACGAGATGTACGATCGTTCTATTAATGATTCAGATAATTTTTGGGCCGAGCAGGCAGAGACTTTTCTCAGTTGGGACAAGAAGTGGGATAAGGTTCAAGATTGGAATTTTGACCAAGCTAATATTAAGTGGTTTATCGATGGTAAATTGAATGTTTCTTATAATTGCCTGGACCGACATCTTGATACCCGCGGCGATGATATTGCCATAATCTGGGAAGGTGATGACCCGGAAGAAGATAAGGAAATTACCTACAAAGAACTTCACGAAGAAGTATGTAAATTTGCCAATGCTCTTAAATCTCGAGGCGTTAATCGAGGAGATCGAGTCTGTCTTTATCTACCAATGATACCCGAGGCTGCTGTGGCAATGCTGGCTTGTACTCGTATTGGCGCAGTGCATTCAATTGTATTTGGTGGATTTTCACCTGATGCCTTACGAGACCGCATTATTGATTCAGATGCCAAGGTAGTCATTACCAGCGATTATAGTCTGCGTGGTAAAAAGCAAATCCCGCTAAAGGCAAATGCCGATAAGGGTTTGACAGATTGTCCAAATGTTAATAGCTGTATTGTTGTAAAACGAACCGGCGGTGATATCGATTGGAATGATGGTCGTGACGTTTGGTATCACGATCTGATTGCTGTGGCTTCAGCTGATTGTCCACCAGAGCAAATGGATTCAGAAGATCCATTATTCATTCTTTACACCTCTGGCTCCACCGGAAAACCAAAAGGTGTACAACATACTACGGGCGGTTACTTGCTCTATGCAGCAATGACGCATAAGTATGTGTTTGATTATCAGGAAGGTGAAGTTTACTGGTGCACGGCTGATGTAGGTTGGGTGACTGGCCATTCTTATATCGTTTATGGTCCACTTGCGAATGGGGCTACCTCGTTAATGTTTGAAGGAGTGCCGACATTCCCGGATGCCAGTCGCTTTTGGCAGGTGGTTGATAAATGGAAAGTGAATTCATTTTATACGGCACCCACTGCAATTCGCATGCTAATGGGGCAGGGTGATGAGTTTGTGACAAAAACTGATCGCTCAACCTTACGTATTTTAGGATCCGTCGGCGAGCCGATTAACCCTGAAGCATGGGAGTGGTATTACAACGTAGTTGGTAATGGAAACTGCCCGATAGTCGATACCTGGTGGCAAACTGAAACAGGGGGGCATCTGATTACGCCTTTACCTGGCGCTACAGATTTAAAACCTGGTTCTGCCACAAAACCCTTTTTTGGTGTTGAACCTTGTCTGGTGGATGACAAAGGAAATGAATTGGAAGGGGCGACGGAAGGGTCATTATGTATTAAGCGACCTTGGCCCGGCATGATGCGTACTTTATTTGGCGATCATGATCGTTTTATCGATGCGTATTTCAAGATGTATCCCGGCAAATATTTCAGTGGTGATGGTGCACGTCGCGATGCTGATGGCTACTACTGGATTACAGGTCGAGTAGATGATGTGATTAACGTATCCGGTCATCGCATGGGGACTGCCGAGGTAGAAAGTGCATTGGTGTTGCACGATGCTGTTGCCGAAGCCGCAGTGGTTGGTTTTCCGCATGATATTAAAGGACAGGGTATTTATGCCTATGTCACCTTGATGAAGGGAGTCGAATCAACGGATGATCTGCGCACCGATTTAGTTAAACATGTGCGAAAGGAAATCGGGCCAATTGCTTCACCGGATGTGATTCAATGGGCACCTGGATTACCAAAAACCCGTTCCGGCAAAATCATGCGACGTATCTTGAGAAAAGTGGCGGCTAATGAACTCGACACATTAGGTGATACTAGCACCCTGGCAGAACCTGCCGTCGTTGATGACTTAATCGACAATCGGGCAAATAAATAAAATAAGGGATCATTATGAATCTGGATAGAGTCACAGCGGGTAAGAATCCGCCAGAAGATGTGAATGTAATCGTTGAGATTCCAATACACGGGCCACCGGTGAAATATGAGCTGGATAAAGAGACTGGCGCCATGTTTGTCGATCGGTTTCTGAATACTTCCATGCATTACACATGTAATTACGGTTATATACCTAAAACGCTTGCCAAAGATGGTGACCCGGTTGACGTGATTGTCATGACACCCATGCCAATTATCCATGGTGCGGTAATTCGGTGTCGACCGATTGGAATATTAAAAATGACAGATGAGGCGGGAGATGACAGTAAGATTATGGCAGTGCCTCTGGACAGTGTTTCGAAATTTAATCGTAATGTAAATTCATACAAAGATGTACAAGAAGCGCTCTTGAATCAAATCACACATTTTTTTGAGCACTACAAGGATTTGGAACCTAACAAATGGGTTAAAGTGGATGGATGGTACGAGACCGAAGACGCCAAACAGGAAATATTGGCTTCCATGCAGGCATATGCAGAATCCTCGGAAGAGCTACATTTCTAGTCAATCAAGCAGCATAAATTAATTAACAAAAAATTAGCATGTTGCGTTGCAATATATTGCAGTGCATCATATAATTAATTTGATAATTTTAAATTAAGCTATTTATGGAGATAAGAAATGCAAAACGAATTTTTTGAAAAAATGACGGAAGCAGGCAAAACTTCTTATGCAGCAATGCAGGAGCTTGGCGCAATCAATACAAAGGCTTTTAAAGAAATGTCTGAATTGCAAATGAGTCTTGCTTCTTACAGTATCGAATCAGGTGTAGAGTTCACCAAAACGCTTAGCAGTACCAAAGATTACAAGGATTTGTTATCTGTAGAAGCTGAGTATGCTAGTGAATATGGCACTAAAATGATGGAATACGGTCGCAAGGCTTCGGATTTGTTAACTGAGTCTCGTGACGAAATGGTTAGCTGGTTTGAAAAGAGTATTGATAAAGCTGGCGTAGCTGAAAAGAAACCAGCTGCAAAGCGATCCACCAAGAAAGCTGCTTAAGTCTTAGCAGTAAATTGGTTATAAAAAGCCCGCATAACCTTCATGGTGAGCGGGTTTTTTTATATTAGAATAGAAATTTACAGTACCAAGATTGGCAACTTAATAATTATTGTATGCGAGATTAATCATGAACCAGAATGAAAAAAATCCATTTTTGAATCAGGACTGGATAGCCATGCAAAAACAGATGATGGATATCTGGATGAACTATGGTCAATCTAACCCGACGCTGGATTCTAACTGGGCCGATGCCATGCAAACATGGTGGAAAGCTGTTATGCCGGATTCCGCTTTGGGACAAAATGATTTGTTTAATAAAATGCTTGAACAATCTCGGATGTATTACTTTTTGAGTGAACAGTTTTCGAAAATTCAAAGCATGTTTGATTCCAGTCAGTATTCTGATCGAGTGTTAAATAAATTATTAAAAGAGCAGTTTCAAAAAATGACCAGCTTAATGACAGAGAAACCTGAAATGTTTAGCTGGAGTCAGTTAGCTGATCAATTTGAACAACCGGCTGAATTATTTCAGCAACTTTTTTCGAACGCGCAGGCCTTCTCGGGGATTCCAATGAATGAATGGAGTCCTGAACTGAAAAAAATCAGAGAAAAATTTCTGACTATGCCGGGTTTAGGTTATAGCCGTGAATCACAGGAAAAAGCGCAAGAAGCCTTTAGACTTTGGGCAGAATATCAAGATAACTATCAGGAATTCAATAAAGTGATGTCTGGCTTAAATAATGACGCGATGGATTTAATGCGTAAACGCCTAATGAAAATGCATAAGGATGGAGAAGCGATAGAATCCGTGCGTCAGGTCTACCATATATGGGTAGACTCAAATGAAAAGGTTTATAGTGATTTTGTCTTTACCGAAGAATACGCAGAGCTGAATGCCAGGTTAGTTAATTCACTTATGGCATTTAAGAATAAAAGCCAGGAAATAACTGAAGATTATTTAAAGTCCATGAACCTGCCGACTACCAGTGCCGTTGAGGCATTGGAAAGACGTCAACATGATTTACGTAAACAGGTCAGGGCGATAGAGATTGAATTAAAATCTGTACGGGCTGAACTTAAATCCAGCCAGATAGAATTGAAAGAAAATAAGGAAGCAAAAACAGTTGAACCTGTTAACAGCAAAAAAACAAAAGCAAAAGCTAAAAGGAAAGTCAGCAAAAAGAGAAAGACTAAAAAAACAATAATTCAAACTTCATCGCAAGTCGTTGACTTTAATGCGTCAAAAAAGAAAAAAAATAGAAAACTGCCCAGTAAGTCTAAAAAGACTGAGGCAAATAATGATAGCGGCATGATTGAGATTAAGTTCTAGAGAGGAATTGTCATGAATCCATTCGATATAGTAGGAGAGATAAACGAATACAATGCAAAGATGGCTCAGGGTCTGAAAACACTGAGCGAACTTGATGATATTGAAGTTGGTGTCTCCGAGAAAGAGCCAGTTTATCGTGAGGATAATCTGGTGCTCTATCATTTTAAACCACGTACTAAACAAAAGAACAAAGTGCCTTTATTAGTTGTGTATGCGTTAGTCAATCGACCTTATATGGCTGACTTGCAAGAAGGTCGATCCATGATTCAGGGATTGCTTGATGAAGGTCTAGATGTCTATTTGATCGACTGGGGCTATCCACAGAGTGTTGATAAATTTTTAACGCTAGATGATTACATCAATGGTTATATAGACCGATGTGTTGATGTTGTTAGAGAAGCCAGCTCACAAGAAAAAATTAATGTATTGGGTATTTGTCAGGGTGGTTGTTTTAGTTTGTGCTATACGGCCTTACATCAGGATAAGGTCAGGAATCTTGTTACTACAGTGACGCCGGTTGATTTTCATACTAAAGATGATCTGTTATCGCATATGGTTAGAAAAATTGATATCGATCAGGTTGTTGATACGATTGGAAATATTCCAGGCGAAATGTTGAATTGGACATTTCTAACGTTAAAACCTTATTCCTTAATGGGACAAAAATATGTCGATTTAGTAGATATTCTGGATGATAAAAATAAGGCACTTAATTTTATGCGCATGGAAAAATGGATCTTTGATAGTCCCGATCAGGCAGGAGAGGCCTACCGTGAATTTATTAAGCAATTCTATCAGGACAATGGATTGGTCAAAGCTTCTGTAAATATTGGAGGGCAGACAGTCGATCTGCAAAGTATTAAAAATCCGGTCTTGAACATCTATGCTAAAGATGACCATCTGGTTCCGCCAGACTCATCGAAGGCACTGGAAGGATGTGTTGGTACTAAAGATTACGAATCATTGGAATTTCCGGGCGGTCATATTGGTATATATGTCAGTGGTAAAGCGCAGAAAATGATTCCGCCTTCTGTTGGAAATTGGTTGGCAGCAAGGAGTTAATTGATGACTAACCTAGTTTAGCGAGTGCCCTCTCCGCATCATCATCGCCTTGGGCTGCAGCTTTTAGATACCATTTTTTTGCCTGATCAGCTGATCGGGTAATGCCTCTACCTTTTGCATAAATAACACCCAAATTATATTGTGCCTTGGGGTGTCCCTGTTCTGCTGCTTTTCTAAACCAATGAAAAGCTTCCACATCATTGCGTTGCACACCTTCACCTTTGCCATATAGATAAGCAAGTTTCATCTGTGCCAAAGCGTGACCACTTTGTGAAGCTTCATAGTACCATTCAAATGCTTGACTACTATCTTTATCAATCCCTTTACCTTTAAAGTAGGATTGTGCAACCTGATATTGAGATTCGGCATTGCCCTGTTCAGCGGCCTTCAAAAACCATTGAAAAGCCCGGTTTATATCTTTTTCTGTACCTACACCTCGGTAGTACATTACGCCTAACGTATGTTGAGAGATTAAATCCCCTTGTCCTGCTGCCAACAGGTACCATTTCAATGCTTCCTGATAATTGCGTTCGACGCCTTTTCCTTTCGCATACATTAAACCAAGATTAAATTGTGCGTTAATGTGATCGTTCTTGGCGGCTTCCTTAAACCAATGAATAGCCTTTTGTTCATCTTTTTCAGTATGTATACCTTTTGCAAACATAAACCCAAGCTTCGATTGTTCTGTCGCATCACCTGATTCAGCCAATTTAATTTGATCGTTAAAGATCGTCTGCAATGCTTCATTATTTTTTCGGTTTTTATTATTTCTTCGATCAAATGTCATGATCCATTCGGAAATAGATTGAGGCCGATCATGTTGTCGGAAGCGCATGGCATCGTCGATTGCAGTTAAAAAATCTTTTGAGTAACTATCGCCAGCAATCTCAGCGATAGAGACATAAGTATCCATTTCGATTTGTGCAATAGCAGCACTACGATCAACCGCATCTGCCGGTGGAACACCGGCTATCGAGCGATACATCGTTGCCCCCAGCGCGTAAATATCAGTCCAGGGACCTTGTGATTCCTCACTCGAATTATATTGTTCTATCGGTGCATAACCTCGAGAAAAAATACTTGTCAGAGATTGGTCACCTTGTTCAACTGATTGTCTGGCAGAACCAAAATCCAATAAAACCGGATCACCATCGACACGCATAAAAATATTTGCAGGTTTAATATCTCGATGGATAAAACCAGCCGCATGCACAATTTTCATTCCATCAATGATAGGAAAAATGATCGATTTTAAATCTGATTCATTGATTGTTTTGCGCCGATTCAGGATTTCCTGAAAGGTTTCTCCCAATTCATATTCCATTACCATATAGGCAGTGTTATTTGCTTCAAACACATTCCTCACTCGAACAATGTTAGGGTGTTTAAATTGTCCCAGTGTTCTTGCTTCTTCAAGGAAGCGTTCTAAACCCCAGTAATATCGATCCTTATGTTCTTCAGACACAGGCGAAACTGTGCCTGTTTTAGTACGAATAGCCAGATCCACAGGCAGGTACTCTTTGATTGCAACTTCATGGGCAAGGTTACAATCCTGAGCAAGATAAGTGATGCCGAAGCCACCTTGGCCGAGGATATCGTTAATCTCATACCAATGAAGCTTTTGACCTTTTTTAAGGGCATTTAGGTGACGCTTACTCTCACTCATGATGTAATTCTATAATTATTAGGGAGCATGCAATTGCATAATGATAATTAGAAGTTTAGGTTAGCACCAGAAACTCATGAATTACATTAAAAATCGACATTAACTTCGATTTTTCTATAAATAGACATAAATAAGCTCATCAATAATTTCTGATTTAATTGGTTTCAGGCTATCTCCTAAGCAGGGACCATGTAGACATTGACCATTTTCAATATCAAAAAGTGCACCATGCACAGCACATTGAATATAGGTTTCATCAGTATTCAGAAATTCATTTGGCTTCCAGTTCAGGTTGATGCCTGTATGTGGGCATGAATTGGCATACGTATAGAGTTGATCATTAATATAGACTAAAAGACAGGCTTTATATTCATGCTGCACCATCTTGTCCCAGGTCATCGTCTTTTTTTCTTTTAACGTATCAAAGCGACATACCAAAAAACGTGTTTTATTTTTTTCATTCATCGGGCGTTGGTCAATGGACATAAATAAAACTGATCAAGTATAATAGTGTCATTCAATCAGGAGTCACCGCAACGGTCACTCCTTTTTTTATGTGATTTATGGGGCAAACTCCTTGACGCAAAACGTATTATTGGCATTAGAGGATGGCTCACTCTTTTATGGTAGTTCTATTGGAGCCGAAGGTGAGTCAACTGGAGAAGTGGTGTTTAACACTGCATTAACAGGATATCAGGAAATTCTTACCGATCCTTCTTATTACCAACAAATTGTCACATTAACACATCCTCATATTGGTAATACTGGTACAAATCCCGAAGATGAAGAGTCACCTGCGCCTGCGGTAAGTGGATTAGTTATAAGAGACTTACCATTACTCACCAGTAATTGGCGTTCAACTGAATCATTATCAGAATATTTGCAACGACATAATGTAGTAGCGATTGCCGATATTGATACAAGAAAATTAACTCGCTTGTTACGAGAGAAAGGAGCCTTAAAGGGCTGTTTAATTTCCGGCAAAAATATAAATGAGAAACTGGCAATTGAAAAAGCCAATGCGTTTCCGGGACTGGTTGGAATGGATTTGGCAAAAGAGGTCACCACCAAGGAAACGTATAAATGGACTGAACGTACCTGGGATGTAAAACATGGATATCAAAAATCTTCAGTTGAGACGCTTTACAAAGTCATCGCCTATGATTATGGCGTTAAGCGTAACATTTTAAGAATATTGGTTGATCTTGGATGTGATCTTACTGTTGTCCCTGC
>JBCCHP010000030.1:0-12682 GCA_039028675.1 Pseudomonadota bacterium
GCACGGGAACCGACAACAGCAAAGGTATGCCGAGAGAAAGCGATAGAGTGTCTCATGGTGTAGTAAAGAGATTGAATTAGAAGTGAGCGTGTTGCTTTGTTGTTGATGTACTTTGCTTTCTGTAGTCGTTGCCTTTATATTCAATGTTGATATATCGGTATTTAAATCCTGGGAAAGTTTTTCTTTCATGGCTGGAATATGATCTTTCATTTTTGGCGCTTGTGCCAAAATCGTCATATCTGCATTGGCTAATTGATAATTATTTTTTTTCATTAAATCATAAACTTGTCTTAACAGAATGCGACTATCAATATTTTTGAATTCTGCATCTGTATCCGGAAAGTAATTACCAATGTCTCCCAGCCCTATCGCGCCTAGGATTGCATCACATAAGGAATGAATGACAGCATCAGCATCTGAATGCCCTTCCAATCCTTTATCATAGGGAATATTAACGCCACCCAATATTAGATTGCGTCCTTCGATCAAACGATGCGTATCATAACCATGACCGATACGAATTTTTTTTATGTCACCCATTTGAGGTATAGTTTAGCTTGTTCAAAGTCATCTTTTTGAGTTATTTTTATATTTTCAGCATGACCCTCTACCAGCTTTACTTTCTCGTTTTGGAGTTCCAACGCCATTGCCTCATCTGTGACAAGCAAATTATTTTTTTCAATGTAAAGCAATGCTTGCAATAGTTTTTTATATCGAAACATCTGTGGTGTTTGCGCATGCCAAAGATGATCACGTTCAACAGTTTCATTAATAACCTGGTCTTTACTACTACGCTTCATCGTGTCTCGACAAGGCAGTCCGAGAATACCTCCTGTTTCATGCTCAGACAATTCAGCAATTAGTCGATTAATTGCATCCTGTTTAAGACATGGTCTTGCTGCATCATGTACTAGAATCCAGTCATTACTATTAGTTTTATCCGACAAAGTATGCAACGCATTGCATACTGAATGAAATCTTTCTTTACCACCAGCGGCGATCATAATCTTATTATGCTTGCTAATATCTAATGTTTGCCAGTATTCATCTTGCTCCGCGATAGCTACCACTACACCCGCTATGTCTGCCCGATCAATAAAACAATTAATAGTATATTCAAGAATGGTTTTATTATTAATAGTCAAGTACTGCTTTGGCTTATCACTACCAAATCGCTTTCCGATACCGGCCGCCGGAATTACGACCCAGTATTGCAGTTTTTCTGTCATTGTTATTGGCGAGTTTGCGCCTTGGAATAATCAACTATCTGATAAAATGTTTCATCATGTTTGATCATTCCCATTTCACTTCGTGCGCGCTCTTCTATTGCATCAGACCCTTCTTTTAAATCCATTACTTCTGCCGCAAGTGATAAGTTACGTTCGCGAAGTTGTTTATTTTCATCTTCAATCATTAGTATCTGCTGATCAAGTTCACGTACTTCACTTAAACTGCCATTACCCATCCATAGCCGATATTGTAATAAGGCTAAAACAAATATAAATACAATGGTTATAGGTTTCATGTTTTTACTCAAATCTAATCAAAGATTATAAAACGCCTCTTTGCCAGGGTACGTCGCTTGGCTGCCTAATTGATCTTCAATCTTCATCAGTCGATTATACTTGGCCACACGGTCAGAACGCGATAGAGATCCTGTCTTAATTTGTCCTGCAGATGTCGCAACTGCTAAATCAGCAATCGTCGTATCTTCAGTTTCGCCTGAACGATGGGAAATTACTGCTGTATAGCCTGCTTTTTTTGCCATATCAATAGCGGCCAAAGTTTCGGTCAAAGAGCCGATCTGATTTACCTTAATTAAAATTGAATTAGCAATATCCTTATCAATACCTTCCTGCAAAATACTGGTATTAGTCACAAATAAATCATCGCCAACAAGTTGTACATTATTGCCTAATTCATCTGTGAGTATTTTCCAGCCTTCCCAATCATCTTCTGCCATACCATCTTCCATGCTAATAATTGGATATTTTTCAAACCAGGGTAGTAAATATTCCAGAAACTCTTGTGCATCTAAATTTTTGTTTTCAGATTCCAGTGTATAGATACCATCTTTATAAAATTCCGAACTCGCAACATCCAGACCAAGCAAGATATCTTCGCCGGCCATAAAGCCCGCCTTTTCAATTGCCTGTAGTATGACTTCTATCGCTTCTTCATTAGATGACAGGTTGGGGGCAAAACCACCTTCATCACCAACCGTTGTACTCATACCTTTTGTGGATAGAACAGATTTCAAAGCATGAAAAATTTCCGCGCCATAACGCACAGCTTCCCGAATACTTCCTGCACCAACTGGCAAAACCATAAACTCCTGTAGATCAACACTATTATTTGCATGTGCGCCACCGTTAATAATATTCATCATAGGGACCGGCATTTGAAAGGGACCTTCTCCGCCTAAATAAGCATAAAGAGGTAATTCACTCTCATTTGCTGCTGCATGTGCAACAGCCATTGATACCGCCAGCACCGCATTTGCGCCAAGGTTTTCCTTGTTATCAGAGCCATCAAGTTCGATCATTGTTTGATCGATATCCGCCTGCTCGGCTATTTCCTTGCCAACTAATGCCGTATGTATTTTGTCATTAATATTATTCACTGCCGTCAAAACACCTTTTCCAAGATAACGCATATCATCCATGTCTCGTAACTCTAATGCTTCCCGTACACCGGTAGAGGCGCCTGAAGGAACCATCGAACTACCTACTGCACCTGTTTCGGTATGAACCTCTGCCTCGATAGTTGGATTGCCTCTGGAATCCAACACTTCTCTGGCGATAGTTTTTATTATTTTTGACACATCTTTCTCCAAGTTACCGTTAATTTGCTTTTATTGTTTTATCGATTGCTAGCAAGGTTTCAAGTAAGGCTGGCATGTTATCAAGCGGCCAGCAATTAGGACCGTCACTTAATGCATTATCAGGATCTGGATGCGTCTCCATGAACAAGCCAGCTATGCCTACAGCAGTCGCAGCACGTGCTAATGTTGGAACAAACTCTCGTTGTCCTCCGGAAACCGTACCTTGGCCGCCTGGCATTTGCACTGAATGGGTGGCATCAAATACGACTGGCGCACCTGTCGTTTCATGCATGACAACCAGCGATCGCATGTCAGATACTAGATAGTTATAACCGAACGAAGCCCCCCGCTCACAGACCATAATCTGTTCATTGCCTACTGCGCGTGCTTTATCGACGACATTAGTCATATCCCAAGGCGCAAGGAATTGACCTTTTTTTATATTGACTGGTAAACCCTGACTTGCCACCGCCTGAATATAATTCGTTTGTCTGCATAAAAAGGCTGGTGTTTGCAAGACATCAACAACTTCAGCTACTTCATCTAAGGGTGTATCTTCATGAACATCGGTTAAGACTGGCAGATTTAATTCTGCTTTTACTGTTTGTAATGCTTTCAAACCCGCTTCTATGCCGGGACCTCGAAAACTATCATGCGAACTGCGATTTGCCTTATCAAAAGATGCTTTAAAAATATAAGGGATAGATAATGCCGCTGTCATTTCTTTTAATCGGCCTGCAATATCCAGTACCAATTGTTCACTCTCTACTACACACGGCCCAGCAATCAGAAAAAAAGGCTTATCATGACCGACTTCAAAATTACATAACTGCATTGGCACTTATCTCTTGCTGATCACCCCGATAATTAATTGCAGCCTGAATAAAACCGGTAAATAAGGGATGACCATCACGCGGCGTGGAGGTAAATTCAGGATGAAACTGGCAACCGACGAACCAGGGATGATTTGGCATCTCGATAATCTCAACCAATTCACCATCCATTGATAAACCCGCAATTCGCATACCAGTAGACTCGAGTTTTTCGCGATAGGTATTATTAAATTCATAACGATGGCGATGTCGTTCAATTATCGTGTCCTGTTGATACATACTTTTTGCCAATGAATCCTGATTGAGTTGACATTGTTGACCACCCAGTCGCATCGTGCCGCCTAGATCTGATTTTTCAGTTCTCTGTTCAACAGAACCTGATTCATCTTGCCATTCAGTAATGAGCGCAATCACGGGATGCGACGTGTCGGTAACAAACTCGGTACTATTGGCTTGTTCAAGTCCAGCCAGATGTCTTGCAATTTCGATCACTGCCAGTTGCATTCCCAAACAGATACCTAGATAAGGGAGATTATTTTCTCGTGCGTATCGTATTGCTGCAATCTTGCCGCCAATACCACGGTTTCCAAAGCCGCCTGGCACCAGTACGGCATCCATATTCGTCAGGCAATCCGTTCCATTATTCTCAATATCCTCTGAATCGATATAGACAATATTAACCTGATATTTAGTTTGCACACCTGCATGAGTTAACGCTTCGGCCAATGACTTATACGAATCAGCTAACTCGGTATATTTACCTACCATGGCAATGTTGACTTCACCCGCAGGATTATCGATCGCATCAACCACTCGTTCCCATTCAATTAAATCTGCTTTGGGTATGTCGAGATTAAATTTATTGATGACAATTTCATCAAGATCCTGTTGATGTAAGACCTTTGGGATCTTGTATATGTTATCGACATCGATTGCAGAAATGATGGCTGATTCTTCTACATTAGTGAACAAGGCCATTTTTCTTTTTTCTGTATCTGGTAAGGGCTTGTCGGTACGACACAATAAACAATCAGGCTGTATACCAATAGAACGTAATTCTTTAACTGAATGCTGTGTGGGTTTAGTTTTGATCTCGCCTACTGCCGATATATAGGGCACCAATGTTAAATGCATAAATAAGGTATGTTCAGCGCCCAATTCGATACGCATTTGACGAATGGCTTCTAGAAAGGGCTGTGATTCAATGTCACCCACCGTTCCGCCTATTTCAACCATCGCGATATCCGCATCTCCCGCGCCTTCGACAATACAGCGCTTAATTTCATCAGTGATATGCGGGATCACCTGTACAGTACCCCCAAGATAATCCCCTCGCCGTTCTTTCTGAATCACATTGAGATAAATTCGGCCTGTGGTGTAATTATTTCTCTTACCCATGGTTGTGCGCACAAAACGCTCATAATGCCCGAGGTCCAAATCTGTCTCAGCACCATCCTCAGTCACATAGACCTCACCATGCTGTATCGGACTCATCGTACCGGGATCGACATTAATATAGGGATCCAGTTTTAATAAATTAATCTTCAGGCCACGTGCCTCAAGAATGGCGCCAAGTGATGCCGAAGCAATCCCCTTCCCTAGTGACGACACGACACCACCGGTAATAAAAATATAGCGGGTCATAGCTTGCATCCTGATAACAGAGAAATTGCGGAGGAAGGAAATTTGTGCAGTTTGAAAAAACCGTTTGAGGGGTAAAATCTTGACCTAAATAGCAACATATTCAGGGATCAAAATATTAACAGAGAAGGTGCAATGACACCATGCACAAATACAATAAATAGCTAAATTTTCTAGTTGTGATGACTACTAAAAACGATATTGTTTTTCAATATCTTCCGCTGTAATCACACCATTAATTCTATCTGCCGATTTGCCTAATCGAGTAATAGCATAGAGGGCCTCAACTTGCTGCTGATTCATTAATTCCTGTGCATGTTGAAGTGTTGACTCGATACTAACCGATGCCAGTTCTCGCCGCTTCGCAGGGATATCCATTAGATCGATTTGATCTGATTCATCATTCTCAAGATACCTCGCCAAATCCGTTGCCGGCAACAAGACATGAGTTAATTCTTCATTGCGCTTGATTAAAATCCAGTCTGGACTTTCCTGTAATAGTTTCATTGCCATCTTACGGTCGATCACAGCAACCGTGACGACAAATGCCGGGTTTAACACCGACTCAAGACTGACACGACGTAAATGCTGTGAGACAGGATCGTTTCGATAATCCAGACCCAACTGTTTAAACTGACTGAGGAATATTGACTCCGATTTAAATAATTCCTGGGCAGCAAGATGCGCACTGACCACTGCAAGCATTGCCGGAAAGATAATACTGTGGCTACCAGACAATTCCAGTAGCGCCAGCAGTGAGGCCAAAGGCGCATGCAATGTCGCACTCATCATGGCCCCCATACCCAGCAAGGCATATAGCGCAATTCCGGAATGAGACGCACCTGCAATATCCATTGCCTGTGCCATTAAACCGCCCACCATAGCACCCATAAATAAACTGGGGCCAATCAGTCCACCGGGAATGTTAAATCCAATACAAATAGATGTGGCCAGCAATTTCGCTAATAGTATTAACAGTAACGACGCCACACCTATTTGACCAATCAATACCAGATTAACGGTGTCGTAACCAATCCCCATTATTTCTGGACTGACTATGGCAATCATCCCGACTGCAATGCTAGCCAGAATCATGCGCAGGCAAATATGAAGCCGTTGTCCCCTTGCTGAAAAATAGCGGCAAGATTTAATAAATATGGCTGCAATTCCGCCGATGACGATACCCATTAAAACGATCAGGGGTAATTCCATTAACGATTGTAGATTGATCGTTTTAACATCAAACACAAATTCGTTTTCATAAAGTAATTGACTGATCGCAGTCGCGGATACGGCAGAAAGTATAATCGGTGCAAAACCGGCAATTGTGTATTCCATTAAAATCACTTCCATGGCAAAGATGACGCCTGCCAACGGTGTGTTAAATGCCGCCGCGATCGCTGCTGCTGCACCACAACCAACCAGCGTCCTGATACAATTGTTTGGAAGGTATAAATATTGTCCTAATAAGCTGCTGGTTGCCGCACCTAAATGTACACTTGGACCTTCCCTGCCGACAGACTGCCCACTTACAATTGCAATCACACCACCCACAAATTGCATGACCAGATTTTTAAGTGGAAGATAACCTTCATTATAAGTCAGTCGCTCGAGAACATGTATCACGCCTACTCGCAAAGGAATACGCGAACTGAAGTAGAATAGTAAACTCAGTAAACATCCACCAGTTATGACGAGAATCAATCTGCTTTGGGCACTTAGTGCTTCATAATTTTCAACCAGCCCATCGGGTAAAAAAAATGTCTGTGGAAGTTCAATACAATATCGAAATAAACTGACCACCAAGCCAACAGCAATACCACTTAGAATGCCGAGTATTGATAATGCAAATAATGCCTGCTTACCTGCCAGACCGGTTCTTGTTTTTGCCAGATAATTGCTTAATGTTCTAATCATTTAATTGTTTTTTTTACTTGTCTGCAGTCCGATGAATATGATGAAAGCAAAAATTTTAGAGTTCAGCCGCCGAGCACGTTACAATAGTCGCAGATAATGAATTTAGACGAGTAATCTGGCGTCATACAATAATAAATACTCTATCACATCAGTCTTTTAACTTTTTGTATTTTATATAATTATAATTCTCTTTGGAGGGGCAGAATGTCTGATATTGAAATAGCACAAAAAGCGGAAATGAAACGAATTGTTGATCTGGCAAAAGATCAATATGACATTGATAGTGAACACCTGGAACCTTATGGCCATTATAAAGCAAAGCTCTCTTTAAATTACGTCGATAACCTGAAAGATAAAGAGGATGGTAAATTAATTCTGGTAACTGCTATCAGTCCTACACCTGCGGGTGAGGGCAAAACGACAACAACAGTTGGATTGGGCGATGCACTAAATCGGATCGGCAAAAAGACTATTATGTGTTTACGCGAACCTTCACTAGGGCCTTGCTTTGGTGTTAAAGGTGGCGCAGCGGGTGGCGGTTATGCGCAAGTTGTACCGATGGAAGATATCAATCTTCATTTTACTGGCGATTTTCATGCCATCGGTGTTGCTCATAACTTGCTCTCTGCAATGATCGATAACCATATTAATCATGGTAATGATCTCGGTATTGATGCACGTCGTATTCAATGGAAACGCGTCGTTGATATGAATGATCGTGCCTTACGTAAAATTACTGTTGGCATGGGCGGACCCGCAAATGGTTATCTACGTGAAGATGGCTACGATATTGTTGTGGCGTCCGAAATTATGGCTATCTTATGTCTTGCGACAAGTCGTAAAGACTTGAAAGAGCGTCTGGGTCGTATCGTGATCGGATATAAACGCGATAATAAAACACCTGTCTTTGCCAGTGACCTTAATGCACATGGGTCAATGGCTGCATTATTAAAAGATGCGATTAATCCAAACATGGTACAAACGCTGGAAAATAATATTGCAATCATACATGGTGGTCCTTTTGCAAATATCGCACATGGTTGTAATACCGTGAGTGCAACCAAGACCGGATTAAAACTCGCTGACTACGTTGTAACTGAAGGCGGATTTGGTGCCGATTTGGGCGCAGAAAAATTTATCGATATCAAAACGCGCATGGCTGGGTTAAATCCTGCTGCTGTTGTGCTTGTGGCAACGATACGTGCCATGAAATATCACGGTGGCGTAGCAAAAGATAAATTAAATGAGGAGAATCTGGAAGCACTGGATAAAGGGATGGTCAATATGGAACGTCATATTAGCAATATTCAAAACGTTTACGGTTTACCCTGTGTCGTTAGTTTGAATCACTTCACACTCGACACTGATGCGGAAGTCGATATGTTGATTAAACGATGTGAATCACTTGGCGTTAAGGCTGTCGTTGCCAAACATTGGGCTGAAGGCGGTGCTGGCGCAGAGGAACTTGCAACTACAGTTGCAGATGTTGTTGATAATAATCCTGGACAACATCAATATACTTATGAAGATGATGCTTCGCTAACTGAAAAGATAGAAGCTGTAGCGACCAAAGTCTATGGCGCCGGCTCGGTTACCTATGAACCTAAAGTACAAAAACAATTAGCCGATTGGAATCAGGAATATCGATCCTATCCTGTTTGTATGGCCAAGACGCAAATGTCATTTTCAACAGACCCAACGGCAATTGGTGCGCCAACAGGACATAATGTACATATCAGTGAAGTGCGTCTTGCAAATGGTGCCGGCTTCATTGTAGCTATCGCGGGCAATATGATGACTATGCCTGGCTTACCGAAAGTACCTGCAGCAGAACGTATTGATATTGATGATGAAGGCGTGATTACAGGCCTCTTCTAAAATCAATCTATCCAGTATTAGGGACGCATTGCGTCCCTATTTTTTAGAAAGAAAATGAACTGTCATATTTACCGCTGTTCTAGAAAAGAGGAAATGTATCTTTATTTACATGAGGAACAGCAACTGCAATCACTTCCAGAAGAGTTATTACTGTTAGTTGGTCAATTGACGCATGTGATGGATCTTGAATTATCAGCAGATAGAAAGTTGGCAAGAGTTAATGTAGAAGAGGTGATAAAGGCGCTGAAAGAAACAGGTTATTTTATTCAAATGCCACCATCGGATTTAATTCCTAATCTTCACTTCGGCGATTAAGCTGCGTCTCTTAATCTTCCTCTGGCAAGAGAAAAATACAATCCTGGCAAACACAGTATTGCAGCAAAAGTAAAAATCGTCCGTATTGCTTTTTCCAATTGCATATAATTTTGCGGTTGAATTTCTGCATTACCTAGTATGGTAGCGAATACCAATGTCACCAGCATCATACTCGTCATTTGTCCCAAAATTCGCATCGTTGCAACAACGCCATTTGCTCTTCCCAGCTGTTGCTTATCAACTGTACTCATAATGGCATTAACGTTGGGCGATGAAAATAGACCAAATCCAAAACCGGTAACAATCAATGCAATAATTAAATAGGTCAAGCTACTGGTGATATTAAGTTGTGAAAGTAGTACCAAACCAATCGCGCTGGTTAACATACCCGCAGAGGCTAGCTGACGTGGTTCAAATTTATCAGATAACTTGCCGGATAAAGGTGAAAAAATTGCCATAGTCAAAGGCTGACATAACATTATTAATCCGGCAGTAGTTGCAGACATGTCTTTTAAGTATTGAAGATAAAGACTTATTTGTACGACGTTTGCAAAGGTTGCCGTATAAATAATTAATGACGCAAGACAGGAATAAGTAAATACACGATTAGTAAAAAACAGACTAACATCAAGAATCGGATGCTTGTGTTTATTTTCATATGCGATAAAAAATGCCAAGCCCAACAACGCAACCAGCAAGACTATCCATGCATTGGTAGATGGCATAAAGGAAACAGCGATACATAACATCATGATCGATATGCAGTATGCAAGTGCTCCAAACAAATCCAGACTGCCTTTTTCTTCCGCTAACCAATCTGTCTTTATAAATAGCATACCCGTCATAATTGCCACTAACGCTAACGGAATATGAATTAGAAATGCTATTCGCCAGCCAAACTCATCCACAACAAATCCTCCGATTAAAGGACCAATTGTCAGGCCAAAATAGATCATGGATACAACCAACCCTATCACCTGTCCTCTTTTTGCAGGAGGATAAACGGAAGAGACTAATGCTACCTGCGTAGCATAAAGCATTGCTGCACTCATACCTTGTAAAAATCTTGCAATAATTAATATATTCGCATTCGTTGCTAATGCTGCGATGACCGAACTAACAATCACGCAACTAGTACCAATCAAAAAAATTCGTTTTCTACCAAACATATCGGCAAATCGTCCGAATATCATGACAAACATTGCACTTGCCATCAGATAGGCCATTGGTATCCAGCTAACTTGTATAGCTGTTAGAGATAAATCTCTGGCGATGGAAGGCAATGCAACATTAACCGCAGACAACATCAGTGGTGTGGTAAACGCATTCACCAGGACCATTGTGAGTGTTAGGCGTTGCAGAGAAGGAGTATTAGCTTCGTTAATCATGATTCTTATGAATGATATTCATAAGAATTCTACATGGTTTACAGAAGTGTGATAACAAATTTGATTATATTGATTTAACGATATGACAATCTGCAATTAATAAACATCTCTTTGATAGCGATGTTCATTCGATAATTTTTCCATATAGGCGGTTACACCTGCTTCATCATGATTTCCATGTTCTGCAATGACTTTGCGTATTGCCTTATCGACATCTGGTGCCATCCTCGAAGCATCACCGCATATATAAATATAGCCGCCCTCTTCCAGCCATTGATAAAACTATTCTCTCTGAATTAATCTACTAGAAAAAAATATCCCCGATAATAAATCGGGGATAGTGTTGTTAAAAAGAAGCTTTTTACTAATACTTGAAGGCAAAATATACCCAATATTTGGTTAAGTCCGTTGACTTTGCAGTATTCAAGGCGTCTGATGAGCCATCGTAAGCAGCGTATTTAAGACCGATAGTATAATGTTTAGCAAATTTCTTCGTAAACCAGATATCAAGTTCATCGCCATAATCAAAGCTGGCAGTCTCCGCTTCCAGCATATGATATGACACGATCAATTTCGTATTGTATTTGCCGGTAGCAACCATAGTAAAGTAAGTATCTTCGATACCAGTACCAGGTGTACGTAGAAAATTATCAGCCCAACCCTGATAAGCATGGCCTGTCGCTAGAGGTGTTTGAAATGCATTCGTTCCATCACCCTCTAATACTTCATAACTGACCTTGGCCATCACAGAAGTGATGAATGAATCCTTAAACGTGGTTTTAATACCACCTTCGAACAAATAATAATCAGCATCGTAACTAGTGGTAGAATTACCCCCCTCTTTCTGCATCGCATATTCGCCGGTATAGATCAATTTTGTGCTTTCATTGATGATGGGAAAGCCGCCTGCTGCACGAATCCCATAAGTTTCGGTTGATAAACCTGGCAAATCATCAAATTCGAGATCGTAGTAGTAACCTTCCAGTGCTGCATATTTCAATCCCTTAAATTGAACATTAAAAATCGGAGCGCTCATATCCCTGTTGGTGCCAAAAATCGTATTATTATTCCAGATATAACCTGCCATTATTTTGGTATTGGGTAAGGAAGTATTTGTTAGTGTGACTGCATCCTGCGTTTGCCAGTTCTGACGCCATAGCACATTTCCTAAAAAGCGGTGAAAAGGTGCCTTGCGCGGGGTAATCACTTGCCGCCCGGCTTTAATCAAGGTTTCGGGTATGAGAGTGGTGCCAAGATAAGCTCGATTAACCTCTGTGCCACTGGGGTCAGCAATCACAGGTAATTGAGTTAATCCATTTTGTGTATCGTTATACTGATTATCATCAGTAATATCAGAGACATTCTCAAATTCGGCATAACGAAAGAATTTATGAAAACTACCTGTTTTATAACCTAATGTTGTTCGTACGGTAAATGCATCCCCTTCATCATTACCCGCGGTCTTTGATTCATCGTCGACAAATTCATAACGTGGCCGAAAGCTAAAATCAACCTTACCACCTGTTAACGCTTCCATTAGTGCATCTTCAGCACTAACAATCTGACTTGTAGTCATAAATACACTAAAAAATAGTATCGACGCAATGTAACTTATAGATAACTTTATTTTCACTGGATCACTCCCTCAAAAAAAACTCAAAGCAAAAAAAATGCCACGTCAATTAGATTGAACGTGGCATCTTTACCAAAATTAAACTGTTTTTTTACATGTGATTACTCCGTTGTAATCAAAATTCATCGCTAAACAGAAACGTTATAGCAATTCATTAATAAAACGATTGTGCAATAAATAGACCAACTTATTTAAACTACTGTTATAGAATGAAATTTTAAAAATAAGTAAGTAATATCATAAATGATTATGC
>JBCCHP010000031.1:0-12678 GCA_039028675.1 Pseudomonadota bacterium
ATATCGTGCTGCCATCGTTTCATCCAATGAAGAAGAGTTTGTTTTAGCTAAACAACGACTAGTTGAAGCCATTGAGCAAAATAAAAATATTGATGACGGATTTAGTTTTTATTCAACATCTTCATTATATACTAATCATCAAATTGCCTTTGTTTATCCTGGCTCTGGCAATCATTTTTTTGGCATGGGACAGGATCTCGGTGTTGTATTTCCAGATATATTAGTAAACCTGGATAAAGAGAATGAGCAACTTGCTTCGCAATTTGCACAAGGTAAATTTTGGCAGTTGGATGATGGTCAACATTTAAGTCATGAGGAAGTGATATTTGGTCAGGTATGGCTGGGAACTTTCATCACTGATATATGTAAAAAGTTTAATATCAAGCCAGATGCAATTATTGGATATAGTCTTGGTGAAACAGCGGGATTATTTTCAACACGTACCTGGACAGCACGCGATGATATGCTGTCCAGAATCAGAAATAGTCAATTATTTACGAAAGAACTCGCTGGTTCTTGTACAGCGGTGCAAGAAGCATGGCAAACCGATGAAAAGATTGATTGGAGTCTAGGCGTTATTAATGCCAGTGCTGAAAAAGTTAAGCAAGTCATTAAATTATATTCCCATGTCTATTTATTGATAATCAATACAAACAGCGAGTGTGTTATCGGTGGTGATGCACAACAAGTTAAGCATGCGGTTAAAAAATTAAATCAATCCTTTCATCCATTATCAGGTGTGACGACAGTACATTGTGAGGTCGCAAAGCCGGTCGCCAAGGTCTATAGGGACTTGCATCTATTTGAAACAAATCCACCTGAAGGAGTCACTTTTTACAGTGGTATCCGTGGTGGATCATATAAAGTGACTCGTGATGCTGCTGCAGATTCGATACTTGATCAGGCCCTCGCACCATTTGATTATACGAAAGTCATCAATCAAGCCTATGAAGATGGAGTACGTTTGTTTATCGAAATGGGCCCGGGAAGTTCTTGTACGAGAATGATTGATCAAATATTAAACAAACATGAACATGTTGCTAAGGCAATATGCGTTAAGGGTCAAGATAGTGTCTTCAATCTCATGCAAGTATTAGCAAGATTGTATGTTGAAGGGATGCCTGTCGATCTATCATCGATACAAAATACAAAAAAACAGTTGCAACGAGATGAGAACACTATCTCTGTAAAGGTAGGCGGAGATCCATTTGATGTACCCAAGCCACCAATATCAAAAAATACATATTCACCTAAAAAACAAGTCGAAGGAAAATTAAAGCAGGTCGAATATCCGCCCGTTAAATTAGCGGCCAACTCTGATCTATCGCCATTGATTCAGCAAATGCAGCAAACTGAGCAGGCAAGGGCGGAAGCACAGGAGATGTTTCTTAAAGTCAGTCAGGAAATGACAGAAACAATTTCTCAGGCATTGAATGTACAGATGAATCTGTTGGGGCAACAATCTGTGACGGATATTAGTGTAAAGGATGAGACTAAACACACCGTACAAAATAACATGCATGCAGCACAAATCGATTGCGTATATGATCGGCAAGCTTGTATGGAATTCGCAACCGGCAAAATCAGCAATATGCTAGGGTTAAATTTTTCAGATATTGATCAATACCCGACAAGAGTCAGGTTGCCTGATGAGCCATTAATGTTGGTCGATCGGATTATTGAGCTGGAAGGCGAAGCTAATTCGCTACCAAGCAAATTGAATGCTAGTGGAAGAGTTGTTACCGAACATGATATAAAAACAGGTGCATGGTATCTGGACCATGGTCGTATCCCTACCTGTATAGCAGTCGAATCTGGACAAGCGGATTTATTCTTGTCTGGTTATCTGGGTATCGACCATATCACTAAAGGCAATGCCACATATAGATTGCTTGATGCACAAATTACCTTTCATGGCCCTTTGCCTAAAGCAGGTGAAACGATTCGGTATGATATCCATATTGATCACTTTTTTAGACAGGGTGATACCTGGTTATTTCGCTTCCAATTTGAAGGCACTGTCGCAGGACGACCATTATTAACGATGACTCATGGTTGTGCTGGTTTCTTTACTCGGCATGAATTAGATGCTGGCAAGGGCATTGTTCTGACAAAACTGGAACAGCAAGTGCTAGCCGGTAAATTAACAGGTGGTTATCGACCGCTCCTAGAATTAAAAAAAGAGACGTTTTCTGATGAGCAATTAAATGCCTTACGACATGGTGATTTACAAAGTTGCTTTGGTAGTACGTTTCAGGATACCACTTTATCGAATCCAGCAGGATTACCAAGCGGTCGTATGACATTAGTGCATCGTATTATTGAATTAAATCCTGATGCAGGTCGATATGGGCTCGGTCAAATTACCGGTGAAGCCGATATCCAGCCTGATGACTGGTTTTTGACCTGTCATTTTGTCGATGATCAAGTGATGCCAGGAACCTTAATGTACGAATGTTGTTTGCATACATTACGTGTCTATCTATTACGCATGGGTTGGATCGGAGAAGTCGATGAATTCGTCTATGAGCCGATTATAGGTGAGGTCAGCACCTTGAAATGCCGCGGTCAGGTTATAGACACGACTGATAAGGTTCAATACGAAATTACGTTAAAAGAGATAGGCTATCGTGATGACGGCACGCCTTATGTACTAGCAGATGCATTAATGTATGCTGATCATCGGCCTGTCGTGCAGATGAAAAATATGTCGGTGCAGCTTACCGGTCTAAAGAAAAGTAAACTCGAATCACTCTGGCAAGATAAAAAAAGTAAAAAGGCTAATCAGGTCTTATTTGATAATGATTCGATTCTCGCATTTGCAATCGGCAACCCTTCTGCTGCATTTGGGGATCGATATAAGGTATTTGATGCAGAGCGTAAAATTGCACGTTTGCCCGGGCCTCCTTATAAATTCCTGGATCGAATTACAAAGATAAATAATTGCGAGCAATGGCAATTAAAAGCAGGGGGTAGCATCGAGGCGGAATATGATGTGCCGCCAGATGAATGGTATTTTATTGAAGATAATCAATCATTTATGCCGTTTTCAGTATTGCTTGAGATTGCCTTACAGCCATGTGGTTGGTTAGCGGCTTATCTAGGCTCGGCGCTGACTAGCGACGTTGATTTGTCTTTCAGGAATCTGGGCGGCAAGGCAACCCAGATTCTAGATGTAACCCCAGATACTGGAACACTGACGACCAGCGTGACGATTACAAATGTATCGCAATCAGGCGGCATGATTATTCAGAATTTTGACTATGAAATGACGTCAGATAAAGGGTTGGTATATAAGGGTGACACCTATTTTGGTTTCTTTTCGAAACAGGCACTAGCCGATCAAATTGGCATTCGTGATGTTGAACCATACATGCCCAGTAAAGAAGAACAACAACAGGCAAAAGTCTTTACCTATCCATCGATGCCGCCATTACCGGCAGATATGATGCGTATGGTGCATGATATTACATTACTAAATTTGACTGCGGGTCCAAAAGGTAAGGGGATAATACAAGGAACTGCAAATGTTGATGCCGATGCCTGGTTTTTCAAGGCACATTTCTATCAGGATCCGGTATGGCCTGGATCACTGGGTTTAGAATCATTTTTGCAGTTGCTAAAAGTCTTTGCTGTAGAAAAATGGCGAGATAAGTTAATTGAGAAGCATTATCGTTTTGAAAGTATGGCGCTTGATCAGGCACACGAATGGATATATCGAGGACAAATCCTGCCGACAGATGAGAAAGTCACGATTCAGGCTGTTATTAATGAAATTGATGACAAAGACATGACCCTCTATGCAGATGGTTTTTTGAGTGTAGATGGACGTTTGATCTATCAGATGAATGATTTTGCGCTTAGAATACGTACTTCATGAAATATAACCACGTACAGATGGAATCTATTGGCTACGAGCTACCGCCCGTTGTGGTTACGTCTGATGATCTTGAAGAGCGCCTGATGCCAATGTACGACGCATTACATATTGCACCAGGTCAACTTGAAGCATTAACAGGTATCTCTGAGCGACGCTGGTGGGAAGAAGGCCACGTATTATCTGATGGTGCCGCTGCAGCCGCACATAAAGCTCTGGAACAATCCAACGTCGAAGCAAAAGATATTGAAACACTTATTTACAGTGGTGTGTGTCGAGAAAATTTTGAACCAGCGACTGCTTGCGCTGTGGCTGCTCAACTCGGTATCAGTGACCAGGCCAATATTTATGATATTTCCAATGCCTGTCTGGGCACGATGAATGGCATTATCGATATTGCTAATCGTATCGAACTAAAACAAATTCGAGCTGGCATGGTGGTGTCTTGCGAAACCTCGCGAGAGATTGTTGAAATTATGATCGAGCGCATGTTGAAAGATAAAACCATGCAAATGTTTACCAGTTCATTAGCGACGTTGACGGGTGGTTCAGGTGCAGCAGCTGTATTGTTAACTGATGGGTCTTTTGGTAATCCGAACACCCATCGTTTAATTGGTGGCGCAAATCATGCAGCGCCAGAACATCATCTTCTTTGCCGTTGGGGCGTAACAATGGCACCGCAGGCGATCGGTGAATTGATGTTTTCTCCAGATAAATTACTTGCTGCCATCGATCAAGTCATGGAACCGGAAACAATTCCATCTGTGATGCGAGAAGCGATGACCAGTGAAAAGCTACCGCCTGCGCTTGCGGGCATTATGCCTAAAGATACACTGCCCAATGCCGTATCCGAGTTTATGTCTACAGATTCAGTATCAGTTTTAAAACATGGTGCAAAACTTGGTGTTAAAACCTGGGGTTCATTTCTTACTAAAATGGGTTGGGCGCGTGATCAAGTTGATAAGGTTATTTGCCATCAGGTAGGTGAGGGACATCGCGATACGATTCTGAAAGAGTTAGGTATTGCACCAGAAAAAGATTTTAGTACTTATCAATACCTCGGTAATATCGGTACCGTTTCAGTTCCACTTACTGCTGCGATTGCTGAACAACGTGAATTTCTGAAGCAAGGTGATCGCGTCAGCTTTCTCGGCATAGGTAGTGGTTTAAACTGTCTGATGTTAGGTTGGGAGTGGTAACAACATCATTGTATAAAATATTGCTTTTAAGTTTGTATCAAGCAGCTATTTCTACTTTCTGAAATAATTCAGTTCGATTCCTGCCCAGTTTTTTTGCCTTGTAAAGTGCCTCGTCTGCGTCGTGTAACAATTGATCCAGACTATACTCATGATAATCACCGTAATATGAAATGCCGATGCTAAGAGTCATCGGGATTGTTAAATCATCTCCAGAAATATTTGTTATACAAGGATTATCAGCAATCGATTCTCTAAATCGCTCAGCTATTTTTTCACTGACAATTGCACTCACACCTGGTAATACTATTGCAAACTCTTCTCCTCCAATACGACCATAAACATCACCTGTACGAAACACCTCTTGCGCCATGTTTGCAATATGCTGAATGCATGCATCCCCAGCCGCATGTCCATAGGTATCATTGATTTTTTTGAAATGATCAATATCACAAATTAAAATTGCGCCTTCTTTACGCTGTTGAATAAATTTATTACCTAGCAAGACAAAACCGCGTCGGTTATTAATATTTGTTAGCGCATCAGTAAATGCTGCTTGATTTAGGTCTTCTGTTAATTGTTTAATTCTTTTTACTAAAGGACGGAATATAATTAATGCTTCCAGTATTAATGTAAAAATTAGAATATACAATGCGAGTTTTTGTATATGCTCCAACCAGTCAATCTGCTCAATATGATTCTCTTCGAATGCCTTGACTACCTTGTCCAAGCTTACTAATAAACTAGTTTCAGATTTTTTATCGCTAGCGATAGCTACTAATTGTTCGATCGATACAATATCAGGTGTTGATTTACTAACAATTTCATTTGCTAGCTGAATATAATTTTTAACCTGATCATCAAGTAAAAAGGGTGCAGAGTAATTGATATTTTTGACCGAATCCGGGATCTGCGTTGGTAAATTCAGTATTGTACTTCCATTCAATATTCCATGATGAGAATCAGCAAATAATTTGATCGTATCTGCCAGTTCAGCGTGTACTCCTTCATCTTTAGTGACTTTCCATGATGTAGCTAGTAAGGCAATACGTTGTGATAGCATGCGTTGACGGCCACTTACATTCACCACGCTTGCATTGGTAGATTGTGACTCAATCACTATACTAGTCACAAGATGTGCGGTACCTGCAACAGTACCGACTATTCCCAATGCAAATATATAACCGAATGTTAGGGCTCTTAAAGTTCGTTTTTCAGAACTTTGCGTCATAAGGTTTTCTCCTTGTTATCAATTAGCACATCGGCGATGCGACAGATAACTTTAGAGAATCCTTCGAAAATTCAGATTTAATACTAGCAAAAACGTATTGGTACGATATTTATCAATATGGACAAAAGTTCTGGAAAATCAGCTCAAACTATTTAAACATTTCCTCAATAGAAGCCAGTCCAGCTGTAAATATTCCTTCAATGACTCCTTTAGCTTCTTCATCTGTCACATCTTTCGCTTTGAATTTAGCATTCCACTCGATTTTGGTACTGTTTGCATCACCGGATGCTACAAAATAGGCTTTATAGGTTTTTATCGGTAGAGGACTTTTTTTAATGTAATAAGAATAGCTAGTGCCTTCATCGCCGGCATGTTTTTCGGAAATCTTACCGCCATCAAGTAGCGTCAAAGTACGATATTTAACACCTTTATCATCATAGGATTCACATTTTTCAACTGCTGGATGCCACATCTGTATGGCACAAAAATCCCCCACTTTCTGCCAAACAGCATCAATGCCTTCATCAATCGATACCGACTTTTTGACTTCAATAAAATCAGCGGCCTGACTTAACACACTAGCTGATAACAGTAACACTGAGATAATTATTTTATTCATATTTATTTTTTTCCTTCTCTTAGATTAAAAAGCACATGATAACTAATTGCGGGATATTTCTATATCGGAAAAATTCCTCTTTTTTATAAGTAAAAATAGTTAAAAATTTTACATGACGATGAACTTGTATAAGAGATGTTATTCAGTAAACTGCACTATACAAAATAAATTTACTTAAGCCATGCACTTCCAGGATTACCCAGAAAATAGTTCCTTTTTTACGGAAATCAATCATCGAAAAATGCATTATCTTGCTAATGAAAATCTGCAGGCGGAACCGGTTGTTATGATTCATGGTAATCCCAGCTGGTCTTTTTATTATCGATATTTATTTAGTGCGTTGTCCGATAATTATTACTGTATTGCCCCTGATCATATCGGTATGGGTTTATCAGAAAAACCAGACAATAATTATTCATTTACATTAGAACAAAGAGTAGATGATCTCGAAGTTCTACTTGATAAATTAGCGGTCACCAGGGATATAACGCTGGTTATGCATGACTGGGGAGGGATGATTGGTTTAGCATATGCTACACGTCACCCTGATCGTATTAAGCGACTGGTTATATCTAATACAGCGGGATTTCATATCCCCGCAGGTAAAAAAATCCCATGGCAATTACAACTTAGTCGTTTACCAATATTAGGAAAGCTCGCGATACAGGGTTTCAATGCATTCTGTCGGGGTGCAGTTAATCAATGTGTCACACGTAAACCATTGATTCCTGAAATTGCATCGGCTTATATTTTGCCTTATGACAGCTGGCATAATCGCTTATCTGTGTTGCGTTTTGTCGAGGATATTCCATTAAAAAAAACACATATCTCATTCCCGATAATTACAGAGGTAGATAATCAACTAAATCAATTTGCATCTCTTCCAATGATGATTTGTTGGGGCTTAAATGATTTTGTCTTTGATAGAGATTTCCTGAACGAATGGAAACGGCGCTTTCCGAATGCTGATTATCATGAATATGATGCGGGTCATTATTTATTAGAAGATGCAGGCGATGAAGTGATCCCAGCCATTCAAACTTTTCTGCAAGATAACCCTTAACGTGATTAATACAAACATTGCTTCGTACCTTCCAGCAATGGCTAGGCAAACGCCAGATGGCTGGGCAGTGGTTGTTCAAGCAAAAAGACGACAGAAAAAAGCTAACTATAAGTGTGCATATACGTTTCAGCAATTAAATGATGAAAGTGACCATATTGCCCACGGACTGATAGCAAGTGGGATTAAAAAAGGTACACGTACCGTATTAATGGTAAAGCCTGGTCTAGATTTTTTTGCATTGGTCTTTGCCTTATTCAAGATAGAGGCTGTACTGGTAGCCATTGATCCAGGTATGGGTATAAAAAACGTAGGTAAGTGTTTGGCCGAATCTGACGCAGAGGCATTTATTGGTAATGCTTCAGCACAAATTGCCAGATTACTATTTCGTTGGGCAAAAGGAAGTTTAAAGCAAACTATATTAGTTGGGAAAAATCCGATTTTGTCATTGTTGATGCCAACAATGGAAAGTATGAAAGCACAAACGAATAGACAAACATTAATAATAGGTAATACGAAGCCAGAAGAGTTAGCTGCAATTTTATTTACTAGTGGCAGTACTGGAATACCCAAAGGAGTCAAGTACAGTCATGCCAATTTTTTCGCACAAGTAGAAACCTTAAGGTCTTTATATGAGATTGAGTCTGGTGAAATTGATCTTGCCACATTTCCATTGTTTGGTTTATTCGCACCTGCGTTGGGTATGACATCAATCGTTCCAGATATGGATTTTACACGTCCGGGTAATGTTAATCCGGAAAAAATCATTGATGCGGTAGTTGATTATCAATGTACAAATATGTTTGGATCACCTGCACTATTAAATCGGGTAGGACGTCACTATGAAAATATTAATATGAGCCTGCCAAGTTTAAAACGGGTGTTGTCTGCCGGTGCACCTGTATCTGCCGGTATTCTTAAATCCTACAGCAAACTTATTAATGATGATGTACAAATTTTTACACCTTACGGAGCGACAGAATCTCTACCAGTTTGTTCTATCGGAAGTCATGAAGTTATAAGAGATACTGCGCTAGACACTGAACGAGGTAAAGGTGTCTGTATAGGAAAGCCAGTCAGCAATATCGATCTAAAAATAATTCATATTACAGATGAAGAGATCTCAGAATGGAACCAGATTGAATTAATGCCCATTGGGAAAGTCGGTGAGATCTGTGTTAGTGGCCCACAGGTGACAAGCGAATACTATAATCGAGAGTTACAGACTCGTTTGGCAAAAATACGCGATGGAAATAATTTCTATCATCGTATGGGAGATTTGGGTTATCAGGATGAGCAGGGAAGAATATGGTTCTGCGGACGTAAAAGTCATCGTGTTGAAACAATAGACAATACTTATTTTAGCGATTGTGTTGAAGGCATCTTTAACACTCATAAGGATGTGTTTCGCAGTGCGTTAGTAGGTGTGATTATTCAGGGTTATATGACACCCGTAATTTGCATTGAATTTGAACAGTCATATCAAGAAGTTATATATAATAAAATACAGGCCGAGTTGTTGTCGCTTGCTCAACGTCATGACATGACGAAATCAATCACCTTATTTTTACCACATTCCGGTTTTCCGGTTGATATACGTCATAACGCCAAAATCAATCGCGAACAACTGGCAGATTGGGCTAGTCAACAGTTAGCATGAAAGCATTAGTGACAGGTGGTGGTGGCTTTCTAGGTGGCGCGATTGTTAAGCAACTACTGGAAAAACACTGGTCAGTTAAAACCATACAACGTGGTGATTATCCGCATTTAAGAGAATGGGGTGTTGAGACGTATCGAGGGGATCTGGTAGATAAAAAACATGTCCTGGAAGCTACAAAAGATTGTGATGTGGTGTTTCACGTTGCTGCCAAAGCAGGTGTGTGGGGATCTTATCAAGATTATTATCGTGCCAATGTTATTGCGACAGAAAATATACTTGCTGCCTGTAAAGAACTCGATATCGCCTATCTTGTTTATACGAGTACGCCAAGCGTTGTGTTTGATGGTCATGATGAAATAGGTATCGATGAGGATACAAATTATCCAGAACAGTTTTTTAACGCTTATCAAGAAACGAAAGCAAAAGCAGAAGAACTAGTCTTAACCGCTAATACTGAAAATTTAAAAACAGTTGCCCTACGTCCACATCTTATTTGGGGGCCTGACGATCCACATTTGGTACCAAGAGTCATACAGCGTGCTAGTGCTGGCAAGTTAAAGTTGGTAGGAAATGGTCAAAACAAGATAGACTCGTGTTATATCGATAATGCTGCTCTTGCACATGTATTAGCTGCAGAGGAGTTAATGAAAGAAGCAAAGTGTTCCGGAAAAGCATATTTCATTAGTAATGATGAGCCTCTTGCAATAGCAGATTTATTAAACCGGATATTAGCCTGCGCCAATATTTCACCGATTGATAAATCTGTGCCATCAGATATTGCTTATGCTATTGGTGCGTGCCTTGAAACAGCTTATAAGATATTACGTATAAAAAATGAGCCAATCATGACACGTTTTGTCGCCAAACAATTATCTACTGCACATTGGTTCGATATAAGTGCAGCAAAAAAAGATTTTGCTTTTTATCCTAAGATAACGATTGAACAAGGTATGCAAAGATTAAAGCAATCATTGAAAAAGTAATCATGAAAAAATTACTGACATGCTATTTATCAGATAAGATCGTACTATCAACAGATCGCATTGATTGTTATATGATTGATCTAAATCTTTTCGATGAGACACTAGCGAACAAATTATTATCTGAAGATGAATTAGCTCGCGCAGCAAAATTGAAACCAATAAATAAACGAAGACAGTTTACAATCAGTCGTGCATTGCTAAGAGAATTAATTGCCTCCTGCTTAATGAATATTTCTGCCAAAGATATCGTGTTTCAATACGGTCAACACGGTAAACCGATGGTAAATTATGCTCAGTCTGATAAAAAAATTAAATTTAATTTATCGCATACAGATCATTATACGATGATTGTATTAACGTTAACGCATCATATAGGTGTTGATATTGAGGCAATTAACCCCAGAACAGATCAAGCAGCATTAGTAAAACGATTTTTTAGTGAATCAGAATTAAATGCCTGGCAAGCATTACCGGATGCTGAGCGAACCGAGGCATTCTTTCGCTGCTGGACACGTAAAGAAGCATTTATCAAGGCAGAGGGTAGTGGTGTCAGTTTCGGATTGGATAAATTTATTGTTTCGTTGAAAAAAGTGACTAGCTCAACTGCAATCGAAGTTAAAGAAGGGGTTAATAAAGGTGACTGGACAAATTACTCATCGATAAGCATTAATGGATATGCATCGGCTATTGCATGTAATCATGACAATTTACATATTTCTAACCATGTCATCACAAATTAATTCTAAAACTTGAGTATTAATCATGAAGTAGCATGTGAAATATTTGTACCCCCTGGTATTGCTGCTTTACCAACACGTGAAATCACTTCCCAGCAAGGCCCAGGGAATTTATGCAGTAAATCCATTACCGCGCGAAAAGAACTAACAAAATAATCTACGTCACCTTCATCAATGATTAATGGCGGGATTAATTTGATTACATCAATATGATGACCCGCTACTTGTGTTAAAACACCATGATCTTGTAGTAATGGAATGGTTATCGCTTGCGGAAATAAGCTCTTGTCCAGTTTGTGTGCCAGTTTCCATGCCGCTTTCAATGAAAGTGAATTCGGACTATCGAATTCAATTGCCAACATCAGGCCACGCCAGCGCACATCCTTAATAAATTCATATTCGTCTTTCATAGCAAGCAATTGATCGCCGAGGCGATCACCCATATTAATCGCATTCTCCATTAGTTGATGCTCATCCATATAATTTAAACTGGCTAATCCAGCGACCATGGCCAGGCTTCCTTGACCAAATGTTGAAGAATGAACAACAGAACGATTCATATTCGAAAAGACTTTGTTATAAATCCATTTACGTGTAAGCACGGCACCCACTGGGACATAACCACCCGAAAGAGATTTAGACAGGATGACAATATCCGGATCGATATCACCCTCATGTTCACATGCTAAAAACTTACCCGTCCTGCCCATGCCACTTTGTACTTCATCCATGACAAAGAGAGCATCGTATTTCTGACATAAATCTTGTGCTTGTAGGAGAAAACCTTGGGAGGGAATGTTTACTCCTTTACCCTGTATCGGTTCCACAATAAAAGCAGCGATTTGTTGCTTACTTAATGTCTGTTCCAATGCATCTAGATCACCATAAGAAATTTTATAACAATTACTTAGTAATGTGCCGAAGCCTTCACGGAATGTCTCATCTCCATTAATAGAAAGTGAACCGTTACTTAAACCATGATATGCCTTGTTAGCGAAGATAATGCCATCGCGTTTTGTTGCGCAACGTGCATATTTAATTGCCGTTTCTACGCCTTCTGTACCAGAATTGGTAAAGTACACAAAATCCAGATCATTTGGCATTCGTTGTTTTAGTTCTTTAGCCAATAAGCCGGAGAGCAAAGGAGCTTCCATCTGGACAAGACTGGGAAAATCCATCTCCATAAAATCGATTAATGCCTGCCTAATATCCGGGTTATTGCGACCAAAATTAAAGACACCGTAGCCTGACAGCATATCTAGATAACGATGTCCATCGTTATCCCAAAGGTATTGGCCCTCAGCTTTGGCTGCTC
>JBCCHP010000032.1:0-12335 GCA_039028675.1 Pseudomonadota bacterium
AAAAAGGGTTTAGTAAAATCAAGCCTTTTTTGAATAACCGATCCGATCAAACATCAGGTAATACAGTAGAACTTGATCCCAATACTTCAGAGCCGATAAAAAAGAATCAATCCAAAGGATTGATGATTGCTACTGGGCTTATAATAGTTTCTGCAATCGTGTTTTTTATCCTGCCCGAGGAAACAGCTGAAACCATACCTCCTGTTGAGGTAGTCGTTGAAGAAGATATTAATGAAGAAAGTACACTAGTTGAAAACGAAGAGGTCATTGTCGCTGGTGAAATCGATATTGAATCGGTAACTGATAATCAGATCAATGATCTGTCAGAAGTTTTCGATAACTTAAAAGACGGTTCACAGGCACCTACGTTAATCGCATTACCGATGCTTGAAAATACGATTGGAGGAATCGAATCGGATCAATTTAGTAGTGACGATGAATTACCTCAACGGTTAATCAAATTAGAGCAACGATTGGCAATTGGAAAAACAGAAGTCACAGTGTCGCAGTTTATGCAATTTGTGAATGACACTGGATATTTAACGGATGCAGAAAGACAGCCTAATAGAGGTTGTCGAACTTTTTTACAGGGCTGGGACTGGCGCCCCGGTTTATCATGGCGAAATCCAGGTTATGAGCAAACTCCAGCGCATCCAGTGGTATGTGTTAGCTGGAATGATGCCAATGCTTATGCGGATTGGTTATCAGAACAAACTGGAAAACCGTATAGCTTACCTTCAGAAGCTGTCTGGGAACTGGCAGCACGTGCCGGCACTACAACGTCGCGTTTTTGGGGTGACAGTCGAGCATGTGATTATGCAAATGTTTCCGACTTTTCCCGCGCTGCTATGCATAATCTGAATATCACTTCAGAAAATATATTTCCTTGTGAAGATGGTAATGCTTACACCGCTGTAGTTGCTTCCTACTCAGTCAATCAATTTGGTCTACATGACATGTTAGGCAATGTATGGGAATGGACTAATGATTGTTGGAATGAAAACTATCTGGAAATTAATGAAAACGGTACTGCGAGATTAACCGGCAATTGTAATAACCGTGTTTATCGTGGCGGGTCATGGGGAAATTTACCTTCATTGGTACGCTCATCAAAACGTCTGACAGATCCTATGGATTACCGTTATTACAATGTTGGTTTCAGAATTAGTAAACAGATAGATAGTTAATAACCTTTAAAAATTAGTGGAATAGATATGAAATCCAACAAAATTATTTTTATATTCTTCTGTTTAACATTTTTCAGTAATGTAAATGCATTATCACTTGGAGATGTGGAATTACAGTCTGGATTTAGACAGCCATTAAACGCTGTTGTACCTGTACTACTGATTAATGAGGACGAGACTGATCAATTAAGCGCGGCCCTGGCTGCGGATTATGCTTATCACGCCTTACAAATTGAAAAGCAACGTTCGTTGAATAATATATCTATTACATTGGAAGATTTAAATAATAATAAAGTAATACGTTTAAGAAGTAGTGAACCCATCAATGATCTTTTTCTCGATTTAATTCTAGATGTTAGTACCGAAAAGCGACGTATATCCAATCAATACACACTATTGTTTGATTTGTCTGAATATAATAATCGATTGGTTAAAGTTAAAAATAAAAACCGTTCAGCAACAGATAAAGAAATAAAATTAATTTCAAATACAGATAGTAAAGCAAAGCAATCTCAAAGTATGGAATCCTCGTTAGGTAGTGAGTCGCATGATATGAAAGGCTCAGCTGGCGAATCGCATGGCATGGAATCCTCGTTAGGTAGTGAATCGCATGATATGAAAGGTTCAGCCGGCGAATCGCATAGTATGGAGTCTTCTCTCGGCAGTGAATCTCATGATATGAAAGGTTCAGCTGGCGAATCACATGGTATGGAATCCTCGTTAGGTAGTGAATCTCATGATATGAAAGGTTCAGCTGGCGAATCGCATGGTATGGAGTCTTCTCTCGGCAGTGAATCGCACGATATGAAAGGCTCAGCTGGCGAATCGCATGGTATGGAGTCTTCTCTCGGCAGTGAATCGCATGGCATGGAATCCTCGTTAGGTAGTGAGTCTCATGATATGAAAGGTTCAGCTGGCGAATCGCATGGCATGGAATCCTCGTTGGGCAGTGAGTCGCATGATATGAAGGGTTCAGCTGGCGAATCACATAGTATGGATTCGTTTGTTGGCAATGAATCGCAGGATATGAAGGGCTCTGTTAATTAAATGATTCGTTATTGATATAAATGCGATAGATGCTTTTCACTTCTTCGCTCGTCTGATCATTATCTGTAAATAAGCCAAAACTACTAAGCGCTTTTTCAGGATACATGCCATAAGCCAGCTTGAAATCTTCGATAAGATTTCGTTCGTAAGTCAGGAATTCTTCCAAAGGACTATTCTTGTTTTCAAGGACGATGGTTCTAAAATGATTTTTTGCTCTTGGGCTACTAATTACGCTACCAATCTCTTCATCATTTCCAACCCATGCATAGGCAAGTACCTTAGGTTTTGAGAACAAACTTTTTTTACCAAAAACAAAATGTAATGATGCAGCATAGTCATCTTTACCTTTAATAGAAATGTCTGCATCTGATTGATATTTGTCAACGCGCCACGACCAACTGAAGTTTGGATAATCATTTATATAAGTATCCTTTAATTCAGTAATATCTAGATACAAACCTGATGCAGATAATTCTCCTAAAGCGGTAACCTCAATATAGTCATCATTATTTTGATTTAATATGTAACGAGTTGGTGCATCGCCGAGAATGATATGTGTGAAAGGGTTAAACGGTTCTTCTGCAAGAACAGTATGACTTAAACTTAGTTGAATAATTAAATTTAGAATAATTGTAGGGCGTTTAAACATGATCAAAAAAATTATATTTCTAATTTCAATATTAAGCACATCGTTAAGTTTTGCTGCTGAACCCATCCATACAGGTTTATTTAGTAATGTTGCTATTTCTGGATATGATACTGTAGCTTATTTTACAGAAGGTAAGCCAGTAAAAGGGCTTAAACAGCATAGCATTGAATGGAATGGAGCAGAGTGGCAATTTGCTTCAAATGAAAACCTTGCATTATTTCAACAAAACCCGGAAAAGTACGCCCCTCAGTATGGCGGTTATTGCGCCTTTGCTGTTGCACACGATTCTTTAGCGGCTGGTGATCCACAACAATGGTATATCCAGAGTGGAAAACTTTATTTGAATCTTAATACAGGTATCCAGCAAAAGTGGTTATCAAATAAAGATGAATTTATTCCACTAGCTGATCAATACTTTCCAGACTTAATAAATTAATCATTTGCCAGACAGGAATTTAAGCATGAATAAAAAAACCATCTTACGTTTTTTACCACTGATAATTCTGGTCAGTTGTATTGCTTTAGCTTATGCATTTGGTCTGCATAACTATTTGAGTCTTGAAAGCATTAAAACACAGAAAGAAGAGTTTCAGGGTCTGATAGATAATTATCCTGTTTGGTCAGCTTTTGGATTTGTTGCGATTTATGCATTCTGTGTTGCATTATCACTTCCCGTTGCAACATTGCTTACTTTGTTAGGTGGTTTTTTATTCGGTTTTTTACAAGGTACATTATTTGTTGTTACAGGCGCGACATTAGGTGCGACAATTATTTTTCTGGTCGCAAAAACATCATTAGGTTCTACACTGCGAGACAAAGCAGGCAATCTGTATAACAAGGTTGAAGCTAATATGAAGGAAAACGCAGTCGGCTATCTATTCTTTATGCGTTTGGTCCCAATTTTCCCTTTTGTTCTGGTGAATATCGTCCCGGCATTATTCAATGTTTCATTGAAGGTTTTTTTGTTAACCACATTCTTTGGCATCATGCCAGGTACGGCGGTGTATGTTTATTTTGGTGAGCAATTGGGCGAGATTAATGCAGTGAGTGATTTGGCCAGACCTGAACTGTTTCTGGCATTTGCATTGTTGGGCATCTTCGCACTAGTACCGACATTGTATAAACAATTTAAGAAAAAAAGTGTCGCCGGAAATGCTGAAGCTGAATAAATTACCAATGCAAGAATTTCTTACTTACCTTAATTGATATCAGACAAAATATAACAATAGGAAGTGCATGCCAAACCAGCAGATGCACAATATCATCATTTGCTTCAACAAAGCGCATAAACAGATAGGTAAAAGAACACACACCTAATGTCGCCATACCGCCAGTCCAGCCTTGATGCACACTGGCGCCCATGCGGATAAAGTAGAACAAGATGAAAAGCGGCAATACGGTTACCAGTAATATATGACATGTACACATATAACCATCGCTTTTAACTGACTGTATAAAATTCTCCATATTGAGCATATACATAGATTCGCTATAGGCAGCATAAAACCAGATAACGATTAGTATAAATGGAATTGCCCGTAGTTTATTTGAAGGTAGACCAGCCGGTCGTGAGTCATAAATCGAAATCGTCAATGCGCTGATGCCGGTCGCGAGCAATAAGATGATTTCCAGTATAAAAGGCAGGGACTGAATCTTTTCATTAATATCAAAACGAAATCCCTCAATACTGATGACGGCACCCATAAATACAATAATACCTACAATCCATATTAACGATTGTTTAAACGGATGTGGTAAGGGTTTTGCGGCGCCCTCTTCACTTAATTTTTCTATAAGCTCTAATTTATCCATAGCTATTTACCTGCGTACCTATCTGATAATTGTTTCAGGGCCCGGTGTGCACACACCTTGACCGCGGATTCTTTCATACCCATTGCAATCGAAGTCTCTCGTACGCTATAACCCTCAAGCTTAAGCATTGTCAGGATTTTCTGCTGCTTTTCCGGCAATTTTCCTAATGCCTTATGAAAGAATTCGATATCTTCATAGTCATTGGTTACATCATTTTCAGAGACAATTTCCAAATCATCATCATTAAAGTCGATATCCGCTCCCCTGGCCTTTTGCGCGTAGACCGATCTGAGGAAATCATTCAAGCGATAGCGCGTGATAGCAAATAGCCAAACCTTAAATGGTCGCGAAGGATCATAGGTTTGAGACGCTTTATGTACCGAGATTAAGACTTCCTGAGTCACGTCGTTTACGTCTTCTGGATTCGAGAGTTTACCCTTGAGAAAATTCTCGATGAGTGGACTTATCTCAGTCAATAATTCTGCATAAGCTTTGTTATCGCCATTTTGTGCCTGACTCATTAGTGTTTCCAGAGACATCTTGCTCATCTCAAAAAATGTAACCTTTGCAGATCGATTCGATAATTCATAGCGTAACCAGATACAAGTTGTATCAAAAAATGAATATTTTCGATAGTGGTGAAACAGATATTAACGATGAATAAATACTTAACAACATTTGTCATGATATTTATTGTACTTTTTTCAATTAATAGTCATGCCTATTTGGATCAACTGGATGGTTTATTGGGAACACATCTCAATACCGTAACGAAAAATAATATTCAATATAACGGTGTTGATTATGATGCATGGCACAATGATCCGCGCCATGCAGAAGTACTCAATAACATTTTAAATACCAATCCTGATATACATGATACACGAGAAGATAAACTCGCATTCTGGATCAATACCTATAATGTACTCACTATTGATTTGATCAATAAAGAAAATGAAAGAGAAACCATCAAGAACCTGGGCGGATTCTTTTCCAGTCCATGGAAAAAGTTTAAATGGACGATCGCTGGAAAAAGTTACACGCTGGATGAAATCGAACATGAGATCATTCGTCCGCTGGGAGAGCCTCGCATTCACTTTGCTATAAATTGTGCTGCAAAATCATGTCCTGATTTACGCGCGGAAAGCTATCGCGCTGATCAACTCGAGGAGCAATTGGCAGAGCAGACGCGTTTAACATTCGATAATCAAACCAAGGGTCTGCAATATAAGGATAATCAGGTAACACTGACGAAAGTAATGGATTGGTTTAAAGAAGATTTTAATGAAGGAAATTTACTTTCCTGGTTGAAGTATTATTACCCAGAAAATATTAATGATCAGACAAGCATTCGTTTCTTTGATTATGACTGGTCATTAAATAAACAATAAAGAAAGGAACATTTGATGAGTAAAAATAATTTAAAACCTGATCTTTGTATTATTGGTGCTGGCTCTGGCGGATTGTCAGTCGCTGCAGGTGCTGCTCAGTTGGGACTGGATGTTGTTTTACTGGAAAAAGACAAGATGGGCGGCGATTGTTTGAACACCGGTTGCGTGCCATCAAAGGCATTATTGGCAGCAGGCAAACGTGCACAACTACATCGCAAGAATGATATCAAGGGTATTGCCCCACATGAACCGGTAATTGATTATGCAGCCGTAAAAGATCATGTTGCGGATACTATTAATACAATTGCTCCGAATGATTCACCGGAACGCTTTGAAGGTCTGGGCGTGAAAGTTATTTTGCAGGGCGGTTCATTTATTAGTGAAGACACGCTGGAAACCGAAGACTATCGCATTAAGGCAACCCGTTTTATTGTAGCTACCGGCTCCCGTGCATTCGTACCACCAATTCCGGGTTTAGCAGACACCACTTTTTATACGAATGAGAATATATTTGAGCTTCGTGAAAAGCCTGAGCATTTACTGATTATTGGTGGTGGGCCCATCGGTATCGAAATGGCCCAGGCACATGCACAACTGGGCTGTGCGGTGAGCATCTTTGATGCGGGGACTATTCTGCCACGTGACGATCAAAACAACGTCCAAATTGTGCGAGATGCGCTTGGCAAGGATGGTATTCAGATTTACGAAAAGATTGCAGTAAACGAAGTAAGCTCGGATGCAGGCGACAACGTAGAGCTGGTAATTAAGGATCAACACGGTGAAGAACAAGTCATTTCCGGAACACATTTATTGGTTGCTGCCGGACGCAAGGCAAATATTGATAATCTTGGCTTACAGTCTGCCGGAATAGAAACACATCGCGCGGGCATTCAGGTTGATGATCACTTAAAAACATCAAATAAACGTGTATTTGCAATTGGCGATGTAGCCGGTGGCCCTCAATTTACCCATATTGCTGGTTATCATGCCGGTGTGATTATTCGTCAGGTATGTTTTGGCATGTTTTGGGCAAAAATTGATTATACGGCCTTACCCTGGGTGACATATTGCTCGCCTGAATTGGCGCAAGTCGGTTTAACCGAAGCGGCCGCAATTCAGGAACACGGAAAAGATAATGTTACTGTCGCCGAATGGCAGTTTGATGAGAATGATCGCGCCATTGCTGAACGCCAAACAAATGGTCAGATTCGAGTGGTCACCAATAAGAAAGGGAAAATCCTTGGCGCATCTATCGTCGGGCCACATGCCGGAGAATTAATCGGTTTATGGGGACTGGCCATTGTTTCGGGTCAAAAAATCAGTGCAATTACCGCAATGATTGCGCCATATCCAACTTTGGGTGAAATCAGCAAGCGCGCAGCCGGTGCCTGGTACACCCCCAGCCTGTTTAGCGATAAAACCCGTCGAATGGTCAAGTATATGAAAGTGGTGGGGAGCTGGTTTTAAGCATTTTTCTGTAACTATTCGCCAATTTAGAGCGAATAATCTGACACATACATATTTGCGAGCTTATTTTGTACCAATTCTTTTTAGCCATCGGCGTATTTGTCATTCTTTTTAATGTCATTGCGGCAAAAAGCTACTCTGCTGAGGATATTCAATTATCTGAAAATCAGGGTATTCATGTGTTGGAGTTATTTACTTCACAGAGTTGTTCGTCCTGTCCTGCGGCAGATGCCTTTCTGGAAGAACTCGATAAAAACCAGAATATTATTACCCTAAGTTGCAACGTTACTTATTGGAATCACCTGCATTGGAAAGATACCTTATCCCAGGAAATCTGTACCGAGCGACAACTAACATATAGTTTGTCACATAACCGACAAGGCAATGTATTTACCCCGGAGCTCGTGATTAATGGCAAGAAAAGTCTGGTCGGTTCAAGCCGAAAACGAATCGTGAATTATTTATCTGATGCCAACAATATGATTCCATCGCTTGATATTCAGCAAAGCGATAACACATTACAAATTCAATCAGTCGCTGGTCAATCAACACTGTCCAATACGAATCAAGTGGTCATGATTGTTTATGGCGACAAACATAAACAGTATGTTGAAAGCGGTGAGAATAGTGGTAGAACAATAAACTATTCAAATCCTGTCACCGCAATTAAATCAATTAGTCAGCATTGGGATGGTGTTTCAACAATTGAATACCCCCTGCCTGTTAACCGTGATACGGTATCAGGTATTGTTGTACTCGTAACAGAAGTCGAAAGTGGAAGTGAAATTATTGCCGCAGGTCGTTTAATGTTATAAGCAGACTGATTTCAACCTTACTACCAGTAATGACAGCACTAAAAAAATTTTCCAATCACCTGGTAACAGCCAAGGGTGAAGAACGTGCGTATGTCAATCTTAACAAACTCGAGACTCTCTGGATTAATACTGGCACCTTGTGCAATATCCAATGTAAAAACTGTTACATCGAGTCTTCCCCCAGAAACGATAAGCTTGTTTATATCACAACAGATGAAGTTCGTGCCTACCTTGACGAGATAGAAACCGATCAACTCGGCACCAGTGAGATTGGCATCACGGGTGGTGAATCATTTATGAATCCAAATATCATCGATATTATGCGGCTTTGTTTAGAGAGAGGATTTAATCTGATTGTTCTGACGAATGCCATGCAACCCATGCAACGTCGTCGTGTAAAAGCTAGCTTGCTTGAATTAAATGCATTATATCGTGATCAACTTACTATGCGTGTGTCCATTGATCATTTCCAGCCCGAGTTACATGAAGAAGAGCGCGGTATTAATACCTGGGAATCCATGATTAAGGGTCTGCAATGGTTATCAGATAACAATTTTAATATGGATATCGCTGGTCGCACACGATGGCAGGAAAATGAAGATGAGTTACGCAAAGGATATGCAGCGTTATTTGAACAATGCAATATTAAGCTCGATGCCAATAACAAAAAACAACTTGTCCTGTTTCCGGAAATGCAGGAAGACAAAGATGTACCCGAGATCACTACCGCATGCTGGGATATCCTTAGTAGCTCACCCGACAATATCATGTGTAGTAAGTCGCGTATGGTGGTGAAAAGAAAAGGAGCAAGTAAACCTGCGGTGATTGCCTGTACCTTATTACCCTATGATACAGAATTTGAATTGGCCGATACCCTAAAAGAAAGCGAGAAACGAATTTATTTAAATCATATCTACTGCGCCAGCTTCTGTGTACTTGGTGGTGGGTCATGCAGCGCAAGTGAAACACATTAATAATAACGATACATTCATCAGGAGTTTAAAATGTCACAACAAGCGATAGAAGACGTACAGGAATACTATGGCAAGGAGCTACAAACCAATGAGGATTTAAAAACCAGCGCATGCTGTCCGCTTGAGGCACCACCTGAAAGAATTCAAAAATTATTAAAAAACGTGCATGACACAGTGCAGGCAAAATTTTATGGTTGTGGCTCACCTATCCCGGTTGCACTTGAAGGACGTACTGTACTCGATTTGGGTTGTGGCACTGGCCGTGATGCATTTATTCTCAGTCAGCTTGTTGGTGAAACAGGTCAGGTAATCGGTGTTGATATGACCGATGAACAACTATCTGTTGCTAATCAATACCTGGGTTGGCATATGAACAAATTTGGTTACTCAAGAAATAATGTAGATTTTCGTAAGGCCTTTATCGAGGATCTACATTCAGCAAATATAGCCGATGAAAGTGTTGATGTTGTCATATCAAACTGTGTAATCAATCTATCGACTAATAAGGAGCAGGTGTTCAAGGAAATTTATCGAGTGCTTAAGCCAGGCGGCGAACTTTATTTTTCAGATGTGTTTTCTGGACGACGTATACCCAAAGAAGTACAAACAGATCCGGCCGTAATGGTTGAATGTCTGGGCGGCGCTTTGTATACCGAAGATTTTCGTCGCATGATACAGGCAATTGGTATTGCTGATGCACGTTCACTTTCAAAAAGACAATTAACGATTGAAGATGAATACATTCAACAAAAAGCCGGCATGATAGATTTTTATTCCATGACCATGCGTGCGTTCAAAGTTGAACTTGAAGATGTATGTGAAGATTATGGTCATGTCGCCTGGTATCAGGGCACCATCGACGAATCTCCACATAGTTTTGTACTGGATGACCATCATGAATTCAAAACAGGTATGCCGGTACCGATATGCGGTAATACGGCAAACATGTTATCCCAGACTCGTTTAGCTAAACATTTCAGGCTGGAAGGCGATTTTTCCACTCACTATGGGCTATTTGACTGTTCTCAAGGTACGACCGATGAAACCGCGAGTGAAGCTTGTTGTTAGTGATAAAATTGATTTACCGGCACACTTCTATCAAAACGCTGCAAATAAGCACTATAATGCGCAATCAATAAATTAGGTTTGGCTAATACGACATTTAGCCTGCTTAATGAACATTTTGAATAAGTAGGAGAACAGTTTGCGGCCAACACTTTCCGCAGATTTTGCCCAATATCGGCGTTTGTTACATTACCTTTTGCCGCAAAAGCAAATTGCATTACTTGCCGTTGTTGCCATGATAGTGATGGCACTGACTGCACCTGTATTACCTGCATTAATGAAACCACTGATGGATGGCGGTTTTGTTAACAAAGATCCCTTCATTATTACCTGGATGCCATTCTTTCTGGTTGGACTGTTTTTTATTCGTGGTATTGCATCCTATGTCGGGAATGCATCATTACATTGGGTGGGCACGCGCATCATCATGGATTTGCGTCAGCAAATGTTTAATAAATTAATTGATTGCCCAACACCATTTTATGATGATCAACGTACCGGTAATTTAATTTCTCGCTTTACCTTTGATGTATTACAAATCAAAGAAGCAGCGACAAATGCAGTTACAACACTCATTCGTGACTCACTCACTATCTTTGGTTTACTTGCCTGGATGTTTTATATCGACTGGTTACTTGCGACGATATGTTTATTTGGTGCGCCGCTAATTGGCATTGTTGTTTCAATCATTCGAAAGCGTTTGCGCAAAATGAGTCTGCGTGTACAAGAAGCCATGGGTAATATTCATCATGTTTTAAATGAAGCATTGGACGCACAAAAGATTATTAAACTTTATGGTGGCAAAAATAGTGAGAAGGCACGTTTTGAACACACCGCAAATAAACATCGACAATTTGCAAATAAACAAATCTTCACTGCACAAGCCAGTAGCCCATCAGTTCAATTTATTACCGCTATATTTTTAGCCATCATCGTTTTTATGGCGACACGTCAGGCTACGGAGCAAGATTTTTCTGTCGGTGATTTTACTTCTTTCTTCACTGCCATGGCGATGTTACTGGATCCTTTAAAAAGACTGGCAGGCGTCAACGAACACCTACAGAAAGGACTGGCAGCTTGCGACACGGTATTTACATTAATTGATTCAGAAGCCGAGCATGATAACGGCACAAAAACACTTGAGAATCCGCATGGTAAAATTGAATTTAACAATGTCAGCTTTACCTATACGGAAAGTGATCAGTCTGCATTATCAAATGTCAGTTTTAACATTGAGCCCGGTGAAACGGTGGCATTGGTGGGTGAATCCGGTAGCGGTAAAACAACCATCGCTAATTTATTACCACGCTTTTATGAAATACAGGAAGGCAATATTTATTATGATGAACATAATATCCGCGATCTAACACTGACATCATTAAGACAACACATTGCCTTAGTCAGTCAGGATGTCGTGTTATTTAACGACACAGTAAGAAATAACATTGCCTATGGTGAATTGCAGGATGCAGATGAAGCAGACATTGAAAAAGCAATTGTCGCAGCACATGCCTCAGAATTTATCGACGCGCTTCCTGAAAAATTAAATACCATGCTGGGTGAGGACGGCATGCGCTTGTCGGGTGGTCAGCGTCAACGTTTAGCCATTGCACGTGCAATATTGAAAAATTCGCGCTTATTAATTCTTGATGAAGCAACCTCTGCACTTGATTCCAATACGGAACAACATATTCAATCTGCAATGGAAAATGTAAAAAAAGGACGTACCTGTTTAATCATTGCGCATCGATTATCCACGATCGAAAATGCAGACCGCATTATCGTGATGGATAATCGATGTGCGATGATTAAACAGGTACGCCCCTTTTTAACATTTTCCATTGCAGATTGAATATGTTGTTCCGTATTGGAATCAAGTGCAGAGGTTGCTTCATCAAGAATTAATAAGCGCGAATTTTTCAATATTG
>JBCCHP010000033.1:0-12124 GCA_039028675.1 Pseudomonadota bacterium
ATTCAAACCATTGTGGGTGATTATTTCTCTCAAGCGCAAGGAGGACGATTTAACTCATCCTTCATGCATAAAATATTAAATGAATTACAAGACTTAGGGTCGACCGGAACCGGACAAAGCTCCTGGGGGCCAACAGGTTTTGCTTTTTTCCCGGATGAGACTAATGCGTTTCAGGCGATGAAAAAAATACGCGAACAATGGCAGCATCAGCCAAGAATCAAGTTTTGTATAGTCGAGCCGATGAATGAACCAGCTTCAGTCACAATATCTGAATCGGCAGAATCGATTTTAATCGATGACTTAAGAACAAAAAATAATTAACAAAGTAGTTAACACGATGACCAAGAAAGACGATCCCTATTTATTGCATATTTTTAACCCAACCAAAAACGCCAGTCCTTTCGATATTAATATGGCCTATGAGGCAGATTTTGATGGCGTGATTCCTTATAGTGAAGTCGCGCTGGAAGATATCCATGCATTAACTCAGGACACAATATTTTCTCGAGGCAAGAAAGGCGTAAAACGTACGGGCATCTTTATTGGTGGTCGGGAATTTGGTATGGCAATCGATATGTTGAGGCGTGCACAATCAGCCATGGTGCCGCCGTTTGAGATATCTGTATTCGCTGATCCCAGCGGTGCGATTACGACAGCAGCGGCCATGATGGCCTGTGTTGAACAATGGATGAAGAATAAATCAGGTTCTGATTTAAAGGGTAAACGTGTTGATATTATCGGGGGCACAGGGCCAGTTGGTGTCTGTGCTGGAATTCTCGCAGCAAATTGTGGTGCTGAAGTCTATCTAACCAGTCGGCGCGGCGCCCGAGTTGCTACTGAATTTGCTTCTGAATATAACAATCGATTTAACGTGCAAATGTATGGTGAGGGAAGTGGCACGGAAGAAGAAGTTAACGAATTTATGAAAAAAACCGATGTCGTCATCGGTGCTGCCAAGGCAGGTATCCAGATCCTATCAAAACAACAATTACAAATTGCCGAGAATCTAAGTGTGGCTGCCGATGTCAATGCGGTACCGCCTTTAGGCATCGAAGGCATTGACGTTTTCGATATGGGAAAAACACTCGACTTCACTCCCACACAAGCAGTGGGGTTGGGCGCGTTAGCGATAGGTGATGTGAAGTACAAGGTACATTACGAAATGTTTAATTTAGTAAAAAACGCTGATAAACCGGTTTACCTTGATCATGAAGAAGCGTTTAACATCGCGAGAACGTTTGCTCAAAATCTCTAGTGCTTGAGTCTGTCTTTCAATGCATTCAACATTAAAGAATGCAGCATTGTCTAGTAATCTCTCGTTCCGCACGCGCGCTGACTGCCAGTGCACTCAAGGCAAATTATGTTGTACATGCGATAGATGCGTTTGCAGATGAAGACACTTGTTCCATGGCGACAACAATGGTTTGTAATGAATTTAACCATGATAGTTTTGAGCAATCGATACTAGAAAAAAATATTGATGCTATTTTGGCTCAATACCCTATAGAAGTCTGTGTTGTCGGATCAGGCACAGAGCTCAATTCAGCGCTGTTAATGAAGCACTCAAATCAGTTTCAGCTATGCATGAATCAGCAAGAGACGATAGATAAGGTCATCGATCCGTTTCAATTATCTGATTTATGTCAAGCGTATGATTTGCCATTCCCTGCGATAAGTAACAATACTTGTCCTGATAAAAACTGGCTAATCAAAAAAATAGGGAGCCAGGGTGGCGAGCATGTGCGCTGGGCGATAACCGGTGAGAAACCTCCAATAGGAAGCTATTTACAGGAATATCAAGCGGGCACGAGTTGCAGTGTGGTGTTTTTCTCTGATGGTGAGCGAGTAGAGCTCGTCGGTTTCAATGAATTAATACAGCTGGAGTATCAGAATAATCCATTTCTTTATGCAGGTGCTGTGAGTATTACGCCGAATAAAAATGAGCGACGAACTCTTCGCGACATAATTGACATCATTGTTAAACAAACCGGACTGATCGGTTTATGCGGCATGGATTATACAGTTAAAGATGATGGTTCAATCATAGTAATAGAGATCAATCCCAGGCCTACTGCGACATTTGAGCTACATGAGGGAGAACTGTCGCTTTTGCAAACACATATAGATGCTTTTAATCATCCAATTTCTGAGTACAAGCGATGTCATGAGTATCGAGGCTATGTCATAATCTATGCAGAGCAGAAAATTTCAGTTTCATCGGAAATTCATTGGCCAGCTTGGGTTAACGATCGCCCTGCATCAGGCAGCCAAATAAGTGCTGGCCAGCCGATTTGTTCGATTCATGCCGAGGGGAATTCCACAGCAGAGATAAAAAAACTATTATCGCATCGCAAACAACAAATGGAATCAACACTAATTGCGATGAGAGTTTAGATAAACAATAAAAATTACAGGTAATTAATTTATGCAACACATTATTCCGAGTATCAACTCACTGACACGGCCTTTAGTTTATGAACTAGTCAAAAACGCAGACGCGCTAAGAATTCATATTGATAATTTAGATAACAGCACACAAATTATAGATGCAGGTATAAATGTACCAGGTTGTCTTGAGGCGGGTAGAATCATCGGTGAGATATGTATGGGCGGCCTGGGCACCGTTAAATTACGCGCCTCGACCAATTTTAAAAATTGGTCATGGCATCTCGATGTACACAGTAGTAATCCGGTAATTGCCTGTCTTGCCAGTCAGTATGCAGGTTGGAGTTTGCATCATGGGGAAGGCAAAGATGCATTCAATGCGTTAGGCTCAGGACCTGCTCGAGCGATTGGTAGCAATGAAGATCTGTATGATGAGCTTGGTTATCGAGATAATGCAAATCAAACCTGTATCGTGATTGAGGCTGATAAATATCCCCCTGTCGAAATCGCAGATATGGTTGCGGAACGTTGCAACATCACAGCTGAAAAGTTAACAATTATTTTAACTCCGACTTCCAGCTTCGCTGGTTCAGTGCAGGTGGTTTCGCGTGTGCTGGAAACGTCATTGCATAAAGCACATGCTTTACATTTCCCATTGGATAAGATTATTGATGGTGTTGGTAGCGCACCTATCTGTCCGCCTTCACCTGATTTTTTAAAGGCAATGAGTCGAACCAATGACGCGATCCTGTTCGCAGGCCAGATTCAATTATTTGTTGATGCAGAAGATGATGAATCTGAACAACTCGCAAAGCAATTGCCGAGTAGTGCATCTTCTGATTATGGCAAACCATTTGGTGATATTTTTAAAGATGTCGAATACGATTTTTATAAAATCGATCCCATGTTATTTAGCCCTGCACGAGTCACAGTCAGTTCAATAAAAACGGGTAATAGTTTTCATGCCGGTGAAATTGATCTCGATTTACTGGATCGTTCATTTAATTAATAGATGAGTAAAAAAGTCGGCAAGATTGCGATAGTCACAGATGACCCCGGCTGGCATGGCAGACAATTAACCGCGGCTTTACTGGAACGTGGTTTTCAGAGTGAATACACTTCGCTTTCAGATTGTGCAATGCAAATCGGCGCTCATGATGAGTTGAAATTCCCCGGATTTTCAGAATTGCCTGATGGCGTCTTTGTACGCGGAATTGCAGGTGGCAGTCTGGAACAAGTGATTGTGCGACTGGATATTTTGCATGCATTAATGGATATTAATGTGCCTGTATTTAATACGCCTCGCGCCATTGAGCGCACTGTTGATAAACCACTCACTAGTCTATTGTTATACCGTGCTGGATTGCCCACTCCTCGCACCTGGATATGTGAGTCTTACAAACATGCCATCCAGGTATTAAATGACCATTGTCAACATGATGAACAACTGGTGTTAAAACCCTTGTTTGGATCACAGGGACAAAACCTACATCTGGTTAGTAAAAAGACGGGTTTAATTCATGATGAACGGTTTGCCGGCATCTATTATTTACAGGAGTTTATTGAACCAGCTGATGCTGATTACTGCGATTTTCGGGTTTTTGTCGTTGATGGCGTTGCTATTGCAGCCATGGCAAGGCGAAGTGAGCATTGGATCACCAATCGAGCGCAAGGAGCGGCATGCGAGCGCATTCAACTTGATCATGATATTGAACAACTTGCAGTAAAGGCCTGTGAAACGCTCAATATTGATTATGCAGGAGTTGATCTATTACGTGATAGAGAAGGTCGATATTATATTATTGAAGTCAATAGCATACCTGCCTGGTACGGTTTGCAAGGCGTTGTTGAATTCAATATTGCAAACAGATTGATAGATGCTTTTCTAAAAAGACTATCTTCTTCAAATACACTTAAACTTTGCACGAACGAATAGCCAGTTGCGTACATGCCAGTTTTTTAGGAGAAGTACGATCCTTAAAACCCGGTAATGTCAGCGTATATGCCGCCGGCCATGATATGACGGTGATTGATTTTGAACGAAGTGCCGAGGTGACGACACCTATTATTTGTAATCCTGAACTCAGTTTTGGCAAGCGAATATTACGTGCTGTCGAAAAGACAATTGAAGCAGTTGGCTGCAATACCAATTTGGGGATGCTATTACTCTTTACACCAATCATCATGGCAGCAGAACAGTCTGATAATGATCACAACGAGTTACAACAACAAGTTAAAAAAGTACTCAGTAAGTGTAATCAACAAGACGCAGAAGACGTGTTTAATGCCATAAGTAAGGCAAACCCGGGTGGTCTCGGTACACAACCAGAACATGATGTGAACGCGGAAGTTGACTGTTCTTTACTAGAGGCAATGCAGGCAGCAAGCCATTTCGATAATGTTGCTTTGCAGTATGTAAATGGATTTGAGACGATTTTTAGAGAAGGAATAGAAACGGTTCGGGGGTTTGTTAAACGCTGGAATAGTGTAGAATGGGCAACTGTTGCTAGTTATCTTGAATTCATGGCAACATTGCCTGATTCGCACATACAACGTAAATATGGTGCTGAATTAGCAAACAAAATAAAAAAAGATAGTAGGGTGGTCAGAGACCAGTTTATCAAATGCGATACACCTGCCAATGGCAAGTCAATATTGCTGGAGTTTGATAAGCAGCTAAAACAAAAAAAAATCAATCCGGGCACATCAGCTGATTTAACGGCGACAAGCCTTTTGGTATACAACCTTACTCTCTTACAAAAATAGAATTTTAAGAATGCGGATAGCAGTAATACTGCTGTCGGTAATAGTGGTGAGGGGCTTACCCTCGATTTTTAACTTTTAAACCTTAAATAGTGGGAAGACAGCAGATGTCAATATTTAACAAAATCTTTGGCTTTCTAACTGGAGGAGATAAAACAATGGCGGTCATAGACAGAGTATTAGTGGGTGAAGCACTGGTAGGTGATGGAAATGAAGTTGCTCACATAGACTTGATTATGGGTCCACGTGGCAGCGCGGCAGAATCATCTTTTTGTAATGCTATAACCAACAACAAAGATGGTTTTAGCACTTTGCTTGCAGTAGTTGCACCAAACCTGGCATGTAAACCTAACACCATACTTTTCAATAAAGTTACCATTAAAGGCTCTAAACAAGCAGTTCAAATGTTTGGTCCTGCACAGCGTGCGGTTTCTATGGCAGTAATGGATTGTGTTGAAGACGGCACCATCCCTGCTGATGAAGCAGATGATATCTTTATTTCAGTTGGTGTATTTATTCATTGGATGGCAGATGATGATGCCAAGATCCAGGAATACAACTACGAAGCAACTAAACTTTCAATCAAACGTGCAGTAGCGCGTGAGCCGAAAGCAGCTGAAGTAGTCAGTAAGAAAGGTTCTGCAGAGCATCCATTTGCAGCAGGCTAATATCTGATATTCAGATTATAAAAAACGCTCCGAAAGGGGCGTTTTTTTTGCTTATCAACTTGCAAGTGACTGCAGTTGTATTGAATCTATCTTTCCATTATGCAGTGCCGTGGCGATCAAAGCTCCATCACAACCTTGCTTTTTCAAGCTATCAAGATCTGATTTATTACTGATACCACCTGCAGCATAGACTTTGAAATCATCTACATAAGTATTGATTGAGCTGACCGTTTTTTCATTAATCCCATTTTCAGTACCAACACGCTTCAGCATCATAATAATGAGTGTTTGAGGCCAGTACTGTTGTGATTCAAGTATCTCTTGCCCAATTACCATGTCATCAGATAAAAAATCCAGCGACAATATCCAGTCGACATCGTCTTTATGTAAAGACATCAATAAATTCATTGAGGGGTTAGATTCAGTCCCAATGACCAGCCGAATATTTTCGGTTTGCTGTAATGTAATTAATTCATCGATAAATGATAATCCCGCATCAACCCAGAACTCATATTCAGGGAATTGCTTTAGTAATGTTTTTATCAATTCAATATTGTCGCCTGTAGCCTGAATAGCATTTAAATCGGCAATATAAATTTGTTTAAATGGAAACAGGTTAGAATACGCGTTAACAATGGCATTAGGATCAGAAGAATGCGTTAGTCTTGATTCGATGACTTGATAATGTTCGCGTTCACCGCGTTTGGCATGAACGACTTTGCCATCTAATAAATCAATTACAGGAATAATATTCATCAGTTAAATGCGACACTTTATTTTTGAGTTTATCACAGGCGGTGGGTTGGCAGGACAAGCTTTGTCTTCTGAACTTGCAAAAGAAGGCGGATTAATGGTGCAGGCCATTATCAATGATCTTCGCAGGATGAACACGAGCGAGGTCTCTCTCTTTCAGGATAGTCGACTTGCAATTAGACCAGATGATGTCGACGTCATCGAGATAGCTGACGATAAATACGATAGTATTTTTAAGTATCTCCAGACAGATGATTGTTTATGGTTGATCGCTCCTGAATCTAATCAATATTTGATTAACTATGTATCTGAATGTGAAAAAAGAAAACTTAATCATTTTCTATCCGATAGCAATACGATTAAGATTTGTTCGAACAAACTGCTAACAAATAATTTTCTTGGTAAAGCGGGGTTACCTGTTATCCCTAGCTATATTGATGTTAATCGTATTAGTGAACACACTGAAAGTTTTATTATAAAACCACTCTATGGAGCAGGCGCAGAAGATATCTTTTATCTGCAGGATAAGGCATGTCTTACCGAGAAAATAAATGAATTAGAAAATGATTTTATTTTTCAACCTTATCTTGAGGGTGAATCGTTAAGCTTATCCATGTTATGTGCACAAGGTAAACATGTCCTGCTTGCTTGTAATGAGCAACATATAACAGTAAATGATAATCAATTTAAATTATCTGCTTTGGACATCAATACACGTTTATCTGAGCATGATGTGCTGTCTCGTATTGCGTGTGATATTACTGCGGCATTACCTGGCTTGTTTGGATATATTGGCGTTGATTTGATCAAACAATCCAATCGTTATTATATTGTTGATATTAACCCCAGATTATCGACTTCTTATGCCGCACTATTCGAATCAACAGGGATAAATGTGTTAGCGCAAATCATAAAGCTAAAGTCGAATACAACGTTGCCAAAAATAAATATTCAGCAGGCGAAACCAGTCAGATTAGACTTATAATTAGTCATGCAAGAAATAAGTTATACAGGCTGGGATATTGGCGGCGCACATCTGAAGATTGCCAGCATGAATCAACAAGGTGAACTGCAGCGCGTCAAACAATATGCAACTCCCCTCTGGCAAGGAGTCGAGATACTCGAATCGGCATTGCCAAACACATTAAACGAGTTAGCCGGAAAGAAGAGTCAGCATGCGATTACCATGACTGCTGAACTGGTAGATATATTTCCGAATCGAGATCAAGGCGTAACAGCGTTACTTGAATTGTGTGATCGGTATATTAAAGAGGATTTCTTTCTATATTCCGAGAAGGTTGGATTAATTGATCCAACAAGAATAGCTGCTCAAACCCAAGATATAGGATCGGCAAACTGGCATGCATCAGGTAAGTTCGTTGCGAGTCAGATTGATAGTGGGCTATTCATCGATATTGGAAGCAGCACGACCGACTTACTGCCATTTGCCAAGCAGGAGCTATTAAATAAAGGCGTGAATGACTTTACCCGACTACGACATGATGAACTTGTTTATACCGGCGTAGTTAGAACACCCTTGATGGCGTTAGCGAAGCGCGTGCCATTTGCAGGTGATGAATATGGTGTTGCTGCGGAATTATTTGCCACCACTGCAGATGTGTATCGCATATTAGGTTTGCTTAATGAGAAATCAGATATCATGCAAACTGCAGACGATGGTGAAAAAACGACGACGGCGAGTATCAAGAGGCTGGGGCGTATGATTGGTGCCGATGCGAACATGTCTGATGATGTTGAAGCGTGGCATGCACTTGCAACTCATTTTGCCGATCAACAAATGGCATTACTTACTGATGCTTTTCAACGATTAATAAAAATACACAATAATCTGGACAAAGTGATTGTTGCAGCCGGCGCAGGTGTATTTTTGATAAAACAACTTGCCACTCAATTTGGTTACGAAGTGATCGAATTTAATGAATTGGTCAATTGCCATGAGTCCTTAAATGATAGCTGTAATTTATGTGCGCCAGCAGTAGCATTGGCAGAGTTAAATCGAAGGTATATACAGACCGGATGAAATTATCTGAACTCGAATATCAGCGCGATTCCAGCTTGTTATTTGAACAGGTTGCCGATGAACCCTGGAGTATGTTTATCGATAGTGGTTATCCCAGGATTGATATGGGTCGCTATGACATCATCGTCGCAAGTCCAGAAGTCACACTTTCCACGTTCGGCGACATCACGCATATCAAATCTCAAGCAGCTGAAGCGTTTACATCAACTGATGATCCTTTTTTACTGGTAAAACAGTATTTGGGAGAATCAGAAAGTAACTTGAGTGGCTTACCTTTTTGTGGAGGCGCACTTGGCTATTTTTCCTATGATTTGGGTAGAAGAATAGAATTGATGCCGAATACAGCTAATCATGATATTACCCTGCCTGATATGGCGATAGGCATTTATGATTGGGCAGTGATCGTGGACCATCATCAACGTCGTAGTTGGCTTACCAGTTTTTGTCGCTACGAAAGTACATCAGCAAAATGGCAGGAACTGGAATCGTTGTTTCAGAATAAAACGATTAACAAGAAGCGGGACTATAGTATTACCACTTCTATAAATTCGAATATGACCAAGGCCGACTATATTGATGCATTTAATAAAGTGAAACATTACATTTGCGAAGGTGATTGTTATCAGGTCAATCTGGCGCAACGTTTTCAGGTTGGTTTAGAAGGCGATAGTTGGCAGGTCTATCAGTCATTAAGACAATTTAATCCTGCACCTTATGCCTCTTACATCAATTTGCCCGAAGGGGCCGTCATTAGTTCTTCACCAGAACGCTTTTTACGTGTTACGGGTAATCAGGTTGAAACCAAACCGATTAAGGGAACGGTGCATCGCTCAGCATTTGCCTACGAAGACAAAGCGCTTGCCGAAACATTAATGGAAAGTGAAAAAGACAGGGCAGAGAATCTAATGATTGTTGACCTATTACGTAATGATATCAGTAAGACCTGTAAATCCGGTTCTGTTACTGTCCCAAAACTTTTTGCGCTAGAAACATATGCTACTGTTCATCATTTAGTGAGTACGGTGAAAGGCAAGCTTGCCGATGATATGCACGCAGTCGATTTATTACGTGGTTGCTTTCCTGGCGGATCAATTACTGGCGCCCCAAAATTGAGATCAATGGAAATTATTGAAGAGCTCGAGCCACATCGACGATCCATTTACTGTGGTTCGATAGCGTATATTGGATTTGACGGAAATATGGACAGTAATATCTGTATTAGAACACTGATTCGTGAAGAGGAATGGATGTACTTCTATGCGGGTGGGGGCATCGTCTGGGACTCAGATGCAGACAAGGAATATCAAGAATGTTTTGACAAGGCTGCTGGTATTATCAAGCTTTGTCAGAATGCAAAACAAACTGCTACGATAAATTGAGCATTACCGTCATTAAACTGGGCGGCAGTTTATTAGGAACTGATAAGCTGAGTGACTGGCTAGCCGCTATTGAAGTCTATGCAAAAAAACAAAACATTATCATTGTTCCCGGCGGTGGAATTTTTGCTGATTGTGTTCGCGAACAACAACAAAAACTGGATTACGGGGATGGTGTTGCACACCAACAAGCACTGTTATCCATGTGTCAAACAGGCTATCTGTTTAAAGAGTACTGTCCGTCGTTACAGATAGCGGAAAACAGCGGCAAACTCGAGTCATTACTCAACCAACATTTGCCGATAATATGGCTACCTTATGAGTTATTGGAAGTCACTCAACCGCATATGCAAAACTGGGATTTCACTTCTGACAGTTTGGCACTTTGGTTAGCCGGCGAAATTCAAACAGAAACACTGCTGATGGTGAAACAATTTAATGAGATGCCTGATAATTTGTTAAGTACTTACATTAAGAATGATATATTAGATCAAGGAATACAATTACTTATAGAAGAAATTGAATGTAATATATATGTAATGAATCTTCATCATATCGAACATTTTTCTGATCCAGAACGCTGGTCGTCCTATCGGCTAGATACTGATTAGTCGATTTAACTTTGCTGTTTAAAAACACTGCTCAGAACAATCCGGCACATTGCATGCAATCTCTCAAATGCGCTTAAAGTTTTATCGGTTATCGCCGTTATTAATCTGATACGAATTATATAACAGCTCATCGAGCAGCATCGGAGTCAGAGATTATGGAAAAGTTAATATCGCGTTTTAATATCAAACAACAGTTTTATCTCTTTGCGGGTATCGGTTCCGTTTGGCTGGTGGCATTACACATAAGTACTGCAATTTACAAATTTCCCATGCTGTTTGTAATCGTCAGCGATGTAATGAGTATCGCAGTGCTATTTTTGTTGGCTCATGTGATTGGTAAGGTCAATGGTAAACGAGCCGAGATGATTACAATGGGTCTGCAAGACATGGCCAAGGGAGATTTGACGCATAAAATGAGGATGGAAGGTAAAGATGAGTATGCCTGGATGTGTTGGGAATACTCGCAATGTCGCAAGGGTTTCTCTGAACTCATCAATCAAATTCTTGGTAGTACCGGGCAGTTAGCAGCAGCAGCAGAAGAGCTTTCGGCTATTACCGAGCAAAGTAATTCCGGTGTAGTACGTCAACAAACTGAAACCCAACAAGTTGCGACAGCAATGAATGAAATGTCAGCAACGGTCACAGAAGTTGCACAAAATGCAGCCAATGCCGCGACAGCGGCACAGGAAGCAGATGAAGAATCAAAGGCTGGCAGTGGTGTGGTGAAAACAACCGTTGCAACGATTAATGAACTTGCCAGTGAAGTCATGCGCACGGGTGAAGTGATCGAAAATCTCAAGGAAGATAGTGTGAATATTGGCAAGGTATTGGATGTGATCCGTGATATTGCTGAACAAACCAACCTGTTGGCATTAAATGCGGCGATTGAGGCGGCCAGAGCTGGCGAACAGGGAAGAGGGTTTGCTGTTGTGGCAGACGAAGTACGTACACTTGCCAGTCGCACGCAACAATCTACGCAGGAAATCAACGAAATGATTGAGCGCTTACAAAGTGGCGCGAATGAAGCAGTGGATGTGATGGAACATGGACGAAGTAAAGCAGAAGCCAGTGTTGACCAGGCGGCGAAAGCAGGACAAGCATTGGAAACGATCACACATGTTGTTGATAACATCAAGGTCATGAACATGCAGATTGCAAGTGCGGCAGAACAACAAAGTTCGACCGCAGAAGAGATTAATCGCAATATCGTAAATATCAGTGATATCGCACAGGAAACATCATCAGGCTCCCAGCAAACATCAAATGCTAGCGATGAATTGGCAAGACTCGCTGCTGACCTGCAATCTCAAGTAAATAAATTTAAAGTTGCTTAATATGGTTGTAGATAACTACACTTTCTCACTAAAGAGATTGTTATGAGTAGAAGGCCTTGAATATCAGGGCCGGAAGAGGCTGGAGATAAAACCTTCTCTAATTAAATAGCGCCTTTATGAATGTTGCAGATAAAGACACCCTCTAATTAAAGAGGGTGCTATTTTGAATAAGAAGGCCTGGTATCCGGAAGAG
>JBCCHP010000034.1:0-11884 GCA_039028675.1 Pseudomonadota bacterium
ATTCAGAAATTCCATTTCTTAAATCTCCTTTTGTATTAACTCATTGAGGATTGGTATTGTTTGTAGTACTGCAATACCTTTTTGACGTAGTTTTGTGTTTCTTTATAGGGCGGAATTTTATTACCGTATTTAATGACTGCATTTTCACCAGCATTGTAAGCGGCTAGTGCCAAGGTCATATCATTATTAAACAGTTTGAGTAGATCACGCAGATATCGGGAACCGCCAAACATATTCTGTTTCGGGTTTTTTCTATCACTCACGCCATAACGTTCAGCGGTTGCCGGCATTAATTGCATGAGTCCGACAGCACCGGCACGAGATATCGCATTAGGGTCGTAGGCAGACTCGGCAGTAATCACCGCGTGTAATAATGCATAAGGGATATTATACATACGACCAATACTTCTAATGGTCGGATCGTACTTCTGCTGATTCTTTTTCCAATTAAAATTCTTTGCTTGTGGTTTTGCTTCCTGCCAGCCCTTCCATGTTTTCACTAACCGTTTATAGCCACTATGTGTCGGCTTATCAGTGAGTATTACGCGGCCATGCTTATCTACATATTTATAGATATCGGCCATTGACGCCATAGGGAAAAGCAACATGGCAGCAGTCAATAAGGATAAAGCAGGGTTGTAATGTGGCTTAAGCATCAATGACTTGTAACAATATAATTTAATAAATTGGCATAACTCTATAACAAATATATAATTATTTGAATAATAATTAGTGAAAAAAGTGCGGCAATTGCGTCATCCAGCATAATCCCCAAACCACCTTTCACCTTATTATCAATCATCTTGATTGGCCACGGCTTCAAAATATCGAAAAATCGAAACAGAACAAAGCCGACCAAAATCCATACCCAGGTTTTCGGTACCAAAAGCATGACTAGCCAAAATCCCACAATCTCGTCCCAGACAATTGCAGGATGATCGTGCACATTAAGCGCCTTTGCCGTGTAACTACACATTGAAATACCAGTAAAAAAACAAAAAGCGACAATGATGCTATAGATAAGCCAATTACTGGTTGGCATGAATAATAGATATAGTATTACACCTGTAAGGGTGCCGAATGTGCCAGGCATTTTTGGCGAAAGACCGCTACCGAAACCCAATGTAAGTAAATGGATAGGATTCCGTAATAGCCTGACCGGAACTGCTTGTATCACTTGTGTGTCCATAATAAATAAATCATTATCCTATAAGGGATTCCATGCGTATATTTTTATTCGGAATTATTTTTGCCGCTATGTGTAGTGCATATGCAAATGAAGCCGATGTTATTGCTGCTGAAGCGCAAGCAATTGGCGGCGATTTTTATCGTATTAACGTCACGGTGATGCACAAGGATCAGGGTTGGGACCATTATGTTAAAGGTTGGCAGGTACTGGATTTGGAAGGCAATGTGTTAGGAGTACATGGATTAAGACACCCGCACGTCAATGAACAACCGTTTACCCGTTCGACTACAATGATTATTCCAGCGAAAATCGATAAGGTTAAAATACGTGCCATTGACTCACTACATGAAACTGGTGGTAATGAATTACTTTTATATATAAACAAGGAAAAACCAAATGAAACTGATTAGTACTTTTATTCTGGCAATACTTTTCTCTCTGTCTGCAAACGCCGCTGATGTTGCGATTCAAGATGCTGTAAATGCTAAACATCGTAATGCAGATAATGTTATACGCGATCAATATCGCCATCCTGCAGAAACACTAGAATTCTTTGGCATCTCTCCAGATATGTATGTATTGGAAATTTTACCTGGCAGAGGTTGGTATACAGAAATTTTAGCGCCCTTATTAAAGGAAAATGGTCAATTAACACTTGCAAGTTTTGGTGCGGATCATCCGAATAATTACTTAAAGAATATTCATAATAGCTTTGCTGAACTGTTGCAATCGAGTCCTGAGTTGTATGGAAAGACCAAGATGGTCGTTTTTGAAAAAGACAAACAATATTTAGCAGAGGTGCCTGATAACTCACAAGATATGATTCTAACATTTAGAAGCACTCATAACTGGATTCGTTATGGTGGCATAGAATCAATCTATCAAGCTATCTATCGAGTCCTTAAAAAAGGAGCAGTATTAGGCGTTGTACAACATCGTGCAAATGCGGGAAGCGACAGTAATGAAACAGCACAAAAGGGATATGTGACCGAGGAATATTTAATCAATTTACTTGAAGGCATGGGTTTTGAACTGGCTGCCAAGTCGGAAATCAATGCTAATCCTAAAGACACTAAGGATTACAAAGATGGTGTATGGACATTGCCACCTTCACTTAGAGCAAAAGATGGAAATGAAGAAAAATATAAAGCTATTGGTGAAAGTGATCGAATGACCTTACGTTTCATCAAATTATGATTGCACTTAATTCAACAGCCCGCTTGTATCTTGCTATTGGTGCTGTCAATACCGCTCTGGCAGTCATACTTGGCGCATTTGCAGCACATGCGCTGAAAGCAAAACTGGATGAAAACATGTTGGCCATTTATCATACGGCCAATGAGTATCATTTCTATCATGCGATTGGATTATTGATAGTTGGCGTGATTGCAATATCGCTACCGGCAAATTTCTGGTTAAAATTATCAGGTTGGTCAATGCTAGGCGGTATTCTCATATTTTGTGTTAGTTTATATATATTAAGTATCACCAATCTACGTTGGCTTGGTATGATTACCCCTATTGGCGGTCTGCTTTTTATAATCGCGTGGCTTAGCCTTTTTATCAATTTTATAAAAAAATGAAGTAATTATGAAAAAACTTATTTTAGTACTGTTAATGTTGCCCGCACTTTCTCTCGCTGAAGATGATATCGCAGCTCAAATTGATCAGGCATGTGAAAGGCATTCGGCTTCCCTGGTCGCAAGGATAAAAATGGATGTAATTGATAATGTGAGTCAGACTGAGTCTCAACAAATGATGGCATTATCAATGGAAACGTGTACGGCTTATTTTAGACGGGTATTTAATCAGCAAGCTGTCGCGCAAACTTATGAATCCAACGATAATGAATCTGAAGACAAAAAAAGCTGGGCTGAAAAAATCTTTGCTAGTGATGGCGATGATGATCGAAACAAAGGGCATGAACGATTACAAAGAAGATAGCTCCAATCTAAATACCAGCAAGTCTGATTGCAAGGCAATGCCTGATAAGTCATACACAATGTTTCTGTCACGTTTTATATAATGGTTCAAGTGTCTGCTTGGAAGATTTCTCTTTTATAAAATTAAAATCTTGTGAATTAAACAGTTTGATAAACTTTTCACTGTCCCATTGAGTTTCAGTTTGTCCGTATAAGCTAGCATTCAGTTTATCGAGTTCTTTGTTTAATTCTATATCTATTTTATCTTTTAATTGATGAAGATTATTTATCTTTTCATCTGGCCAGTTTATTCTGCTCCACTCAAGTAAAGCCATTTGTGTGGCCTTCGCATCATTTCTTTGTGCAGCTTTTAGCACGGCTTGCTTCAGTTGTTTAACTGATGATGTTTGGTATTGGTTTTGATGCAAATATGTTTTTTTGTTCGTCTTATACCAGGCAATAATCGTTAACAACCATAATAATGAAAATATAAATGTTAGCCATTGCCAGATACTGCTTTCTTTTCCTTTTGCAGTTGGAGCTTGAGTCGTGTTGACTTCGTTGTCAGATAGAGATGCTGCGTAATTTGATTCATCAATCATCTCAGATGCTAGCGGTGTATTGATCGTAGATTTTACATAGATCTGTCTTTCTGGAAGTTCTGCAATCTCCTGTTTATCCGTTATAGTATTCCACCAAGGTAACTGTATGGCAGGCAACAGAAAACTACCTTCCTTTGTAGGTATAACTGCCATCTTTTCCAGCCTAACTCCCACTACAGATTGTTTTGTCTGATTCTGTTCAAACTCCGGTTGGTCAGGATAAAACTTAAATGGATCAGGCAATAATGATTCTGCAGGAGGGATTTGACTCGCCGCGAGACTTTTCGCTTCAATGATAATAGTGCGGGTAACAGCTTCACCAGCTGTTAATGCATCTGGCGACACCGACCAGGTTTCCTTTATAGAAATATTCTCGGCGGGTAGCCAGGTGCTACCATTAAAAATTGCTGGTATAGACTTTACGTTTAATTCTAGACTATCCGAACGTTTTACAATCGTTCTGGCAGGTGGGCCAAATGGATCTCTTCCAAAAAAGCCTGTATTACCTGTCTGACCCTGAAAGACAACGGGATCAATTTTTAGTTTGCCACTATTTTGCGGGAAGATGGCATAACGACGTTCAACAACATTATATACTTTTCCCTGGTTTTGCTGTTCATAGCTAGTATCGTCGCCAAGTTTTTCGATGACAACTTGCCCACCGGAAATGACCGGATCAGATAAAGTAGAATTGCTAGTCGGGATGGCTCGATATAATTTAATCGTTAATATTACCTGTGCCTGTACATAGGGATCATTAATGCTCAAACTTGTTTCCAGAAAAACATCATCTTTAGTTCTTTTTCTGCTTGCAGCAGATTCGGTTACTTTGAGTTTGACGGCTGGCGAATAGGTTTTATCAAATTTGATTGAAGGAATATCAATTGTACCCGCTCTATCAGCGAGTGCGGTTAAGACCCATTGTTGCTTATGCGATACCTTACCATTAATAATCTGGGTACTACTTCTGTTTGAAGAATTAATAATAGTCAGTAAATTCTTTAACTCACTAAAATCCGGTTGACCATCAATTTGTTCATCACTCTCAAAAACCAGTTGAAATGATTCATCAATAAAAATAGGGTCACGGTCCACGCTGACAGTTACCTTTGCCAATAGTGGCTGGCAAATTATCAATAATAACAAGCTTATGTAACTACGAAATTTCATACATCACCAGTAATTTTCTTGCGTTTGCGCTCTATCTCTTTGCTGATATTGATATTTAAACTTTCTTCTCAATAACCCGGCAGGATCATCGGGGATACGCCGTAACCATTGTTCAGATGCCTGTTGACCTTCATCCAGTTCGTCCTGCATTTCTGCAATCTGGTTTTGTGATTGTTCTTCATCAGTAACTTCTTTATCTTGTTGTTGTTCTGCATTTTCCTGTTGTTCCTGGTCGCCTTGTTCGGGTTCGGATTGCCCCTGTGGTTGTTGTTTTGCCTGCTGTTCACCCTGTGGAGGTTGAGCTTGTCCCTGTTGTTGACTTTGTTGTTGTTGCGAATCACTTTCCTGTTGTTGACTTTGTTGCTGTTGACGCTGTTCAGCGTCCGAATTGCTGTCATTATTATCTGAATCACTCTCCTGTTGTTGCTGTTCCATATTCTGCTTTAACAGGTCACGATTAAAAATAGCATCTTCATGTTCTGCATCTTCCGCGATCACATCATCATATAATTTAATTGCATCCTCATAGCGACCCAATCTTGCCAGGGTATTCGCCAGGTTGTAGCGTGACTGGATATCAGATTGATTACTGAATATTGCTTCAGCCTCAGTATAATTTTCAGACTTATATTGTGCAGCTGCCTGCCACTTTGGATCATTAAATAATTCTGCAGCAAGCTCTGAATTATTATTTTGTAAGGCATCATGACCACGTTGATCTTTATTTTTCCACAGACTGGTCCAATCAAATGCCATTGCAGGTTCCGGCTGTACTAAAATCAAGCAAGCCAAGACACACAACATGCCTTTTCGAAAACCTAAAGCTAATAACGGGAGTAAAGGTAATAATAACCATGGACCGACTTCATACCATTGATCAGAATTCAAATCACTACTTTGCTGCTCCCCATCAATTTTCTTATTTGAAAACAATGCTTGTAAACGTTCGACATCGTTATCTTCAATCTGACTAGTTTGATAATCACCTTTACCAATATCCGCTATTGTCTTCAGTGCTGTTTTATCCAGTTTAGGTATTACGATAGAACCATCGGGTGCCTCTAGAAAACCTCCATTATCAAGTTTGATCGGTACACCATTTTCAGTACCGATACCTAAAACAGATATCTGATAACCTTTTTCTACTGCTGCCTTAATATCTGTCTCATAGCGATTGGAAATTTCATCAGTAACAAAAAGAATATGTCCTTCACGATATCCAGACTGTTCAAGTAAATCTGTAGCAAGCGCTAATGCTAATCCGGTATTACTACCCGGCGCTGGCATGATATTCGGCGATAGTGCAACTAGTTGGGAACGTATTGTTTGAATATCGTCGGTTAACGGCGTTACAGTAAAGGCATCCCCTGCATAAACGAGTAAAGCAGTTTGACCTTCTTGTCGCTTCCCTAATAAATCAGATATTTCATAACGCGCACGTTCATATCTCGAGGGTTGGATGTCATCAGCCAACATCGACAAAGAAAGATCTAAAGCAATGACTAAACCAGATTCATTTTTGAAGACAGGTTGCGGTAACCTTTCCCAGGTTGGACCAGCTAAGGCAGTTATTATTATTATTCCTGTAACGGCGACCAACGATTCAAGATAGCGGGTTTGTTGCCTCAGCTTGCCGATTAAAATATGAGGTAACAACTCAGGTTCAATGATCGCTTCCCATTGTTTACTGATATTGCTCTGTCTAAATATAAACCAAATGATGAATGCTAAAGGGATAAAACCAAGAAACCAGATTGGCCTGAGAAAATGAAATTCTGCTAAAAAATTCATGTTACACCGGATCGATATCGCATAAACAGAACAAACAAAAACAGTATAAATGATATACAGAGTGGCCAGAAGTAGAGTGTGGTTTGTGGTCGGAAACGTTGTACATCTTTTTCTATCGGCTCAAGTTCATCAAGCAGTATATAGATTTGTTCCAACTCCTCGGTATCGCGCGCACGAAAATATCGACCACCTGTCTGTTCTGCTATTGCGCGCAATGTTTCTTCATCCAGCTCTGAAGAAGGATTAACTTTTCTGCTACCAAATATAGATCGAATGATCATTTCATCTGCGCCAATACCAATGGTATAAATTTTCAAATCTTCTCGTGCTGCTAATTCAGCAGCAGCTATAGGTTTTACTGTACCTGCAGTATTCGCACCATCAGTTAATAAAATTAGTACTCGACTTTGTTTTTCCTGCTCACGAAGTCTTTTTACTGCTAATCCGATTGCATCCCCGATAGCAGTAGATTGACCAGCTAATCCAATCACAGATTCCAGTAATAGTGTTTTTATTGTTTCACGATCAAATGTAAGTGGTGTTTGTAAATAGGCTTGTTCACCAAATAGAATTAAGCCAAGGCGATCACCTATTCTTCTTTCAATAAAGTTTCCGGCTACCCATTTAGTAGCAGTTAAACGATCAACTTTCTTACCATTAATAAAAAAATCTCGCTCTTCCATGCTACCGGATAGATCGACCGCCAACATAAGATCTCTGCCACTAACCGGTATTTCGACAAAATCATCTAACCATTGAGGCCTCATACAGGCACCAACAAATAATATCCAGGCAATCATTGCCAGCCATAATAATATTTGTCGAAACTGTCGTTTGCCAATTGTTGGGTTTGCTTGTTCAAAATCGCTAATAAATGGCACTCGTAATGCAGCTTCCTGAATTATCTGTACAGGTTTTAATAGATAACGCACAAGTAAAGGTAAAGGAATCAAGATCGCTAACCATGGCCATTCAAAATTAATCACGGCTTTTGTCCTTGCTGTTGAACTCGCTGCAGCCAGCTTTCAATCAAATTAATTAACTTTTTATCATCATAATCTGGTGCTGATTGATATGGTGCTTCATTTAATATTCTGCCAAAACCTTGCGAGAATTCAGCCTGTTCCATTTGCTGATCGAGAAATGCTAACCAGTCATCTCCGGTTAGACTGGCAGTATCGGTCCTGGTAAATAAGCTTAAACAAACACGCCTTATGAACTCAGATATGTCTTTTGCCAGGATTGACTTGTTATTATGTTGGGTAAAAGCGACTTTGATTTGTTTGAAATCTTCATTTGCAATATCTATCACTGCTCTAGTCGGTTTTTGCCTTTTATATAACCACCAATAAATAAATCCGAACAAGATGGTAAGTAACACTAATAAAATCCACCAACCTGGCGCTAATGGCCACCAGTTAACAGTGTCAGGCAAGTGAATATCTCGTAATGGCAGGCTGGCTGGATCGTCAACGTTTGTCATCGTTGTTTTAATCCCTCTCTTATGATGAATTCAGGTTCTTCATCTGTTCTACAAGTGATGTAGTTAAAATGACAACGTCGGGCCAGCATAATTAATCTTTTTTGACGATCCCTAAAGCGCTGTTCGTAGTGCTGTCTAAATTCATCATCGCCGGTATCGAGCTGCAATTCATCAGACCCATTACTTAATCGATAGATGCCATCAGGAGGTAATGCTTCTTCTACCAAATCATACAAATGCATCATGATCATTTCGCTATGCCGTCTGATACCCAGCAAATGTGTTCTACTTTGTTCATCATAACCGCGAAAATCACTAAGTAAGATAACCAGACTACCTGGCTTAACAAGGCGTCTTAAATTTAATAAAGAATCGAGCCGATTAGCATGTGTTGGAGTAAATGATTTTTTTTGCCAACCAGGCATTCGGGTTATGGTATTGATCATTCGCAACACTGCGGATTTACCACGTTGAGGTTTTAATTCATGGTGCTCTTCATCGTCAAAAATAATACCGCCAACTCTATCGCCTTGATTAATTGCAATCCAGGCTAATAAGCTGGCCAACTCTGCCACTCTAACTGACTTAAATCGACCACGTGTTGCAAAGAACATTGGGCTACGTAAATCTATCCATAAATGGACTGGCTGTTCACGTTCCTCACGAAATAGTTTGGTATGTGTTTTGCCGCTACGAGCAGTGACACGCCAATCGATATTTCGTATGTCATCACCTGGCTGGTACAAACGTGATTCATCGTATTCCATTCCCCTGCCCTTGAATGCCGATTGATAATCACCCGATTGCAAAGCACTTATAATACGTGTTCGCAGTGATAACCCGCGTACTTTTTTATTTAGTGCAATTAGTTCAGACGCAGTAACACTTACTGGACTATTGATAAGAGTTGCAGCAACAGACATAGAATCGTAATGAGTTAGGGCACAGCAACTCTTGCCATTAATTCATCAATCACATCATCAGTTGTCATGCCATCTGCTTCAGCTTCATAATCAAGTATTAAGCGATGGCGTAATACATCATGTAACACGGCTTGTACATCTTCGGGGCCAACATAATCACGCTGTTCTAGCCAGGCATGGGAACGTGCACAACGGTCAAGTGTAATCGTTGCACGAGGACTTGCTCCGTATAACAGCCATTTTGCTAAATCATTGCCATAAGCAGAAGCATTTCGCGTAGCTAATATCAAATGTAAAATATACTGTTCAATATTTTCAGCCATATGTATGGCCAGTACTTCCTCTCTTGCAGCAAAAATCGCGTTTTGATTTACCGGGCGAGTACTATCTTCTTCTTTTTTGCTGCTTGCTTCTTCTCGAGCGAGATGAAGAATATCGCGCTCTTCATCTGCGGCAGGATAATTTATCGTCACATGCATTAAGAAGCGATCGAGTTGTGCTTCAGGTAATGGATACGTACCTTCTTGTTCAATCGGATTCTGTGTAGCCATCACCATAAATAATGAAGGCAATCTGTAGGTTTCCTTGCCGACTGTGATTTGTCGCTCTGCCATTGCTTCCAGCAGTGCAGATTGTACTTTGGCCGGAGCACGATTTATTTCATCAGCTAACACCAGATTATGAAAGAGCGGCCCTTCCTGAAAAACAAAGATTCCATCCTGTTGTCGATAGATTTCTGTACCAGTTAAATCAGCAGGTAGTAAATCCGGTGTAAACTGAACACGATGAAAATCGCCTTCGATACCGTCAGCTAATACTTTTATGGCGCGGGTTTTTGCCAGGCCTGGCGCACCCTCAACTAATAGATGTCCATCAGCCAGTAGCGCAATCAACAAGCGATTGATTAACTTTTCCTGACCAATGATATGTTTACCAATGTAAATTTTTAATTGCTGTATTTCTGCTATGACTGACATTATTAACTACTCTTATATTACTCATTTAGTTGACTACAAAACCGGAAAAATAATTCCATTAACTTGTAAACCGTTTTTTAATCTGTATTTCGCTCAACATATCATGTAATTTCATGGAATTCAGTTGAGACAAAGAAAATACTTATGTCATTGAAAGGACAATTTGCAAAGCGCCTTCGTGCTGGCGAAATACTTTATGGCACCTTGATAAGTCTGCCCTCTCCAGAAATTTGCGAGTTATTGGGTCAAATTGGATATGACTGGTTATTTATCGATGCAGAGCACGGCGCTTTTAATCCCCAACAGACTCAAGCGATGTTACAGGCCGCAAGTCCCACACCCTGTGTCATACGTGTTCCTGTTGGTGAACCAATCTGGATTAAAAAAGCGTTAGATATTGGTGCTGCAGGAATCATTGTGCCGCAAGTCAATAATGTCGAGCAGGCAAGAGATATCATTAAACACGCAAAATATTCACCAGAAGGCGAACGTGGTATTGGTATAGGACGCGCTCATCAATACGGACTGGAATTCGAACGTTATTTATCTACGGCCAATGAAGAGACGGTGGTTATCCTGCAAGCAGAAAGTCGAGAGGCAATTGAAAATATAAATGAAATTGCCAAACTTGATGGTCTGGATGCCATATTGATTGGTCCTTACGATTTATCTGCCAGTTTTGGCAAACCAGGCGAAATCAATGACCCAGTAGTCCAAGATGCAATTGATAAAATTGAGCAATGCTGTAAAGAAGCTGGTATCAGTCTGGGATATTTTGGGGTAACTGCCGAGGCAGTGTTGCCGTACAAAGCGCGCGGATTTAACTTACTCACTGTTGGGGTAGATACATATTTTGTTATAAATTCTGCCGCTACAACGCTCGCAGAAATAAAACAATAAACTGAATGGCCAGGAAACCGATTATGAGTCTTGCCACAATTAACACGATATTAAATACAGCGCCTATTGTGATACAGGGAGCAAAAAGCCTGATTAAACTTATCCGGGATCAGGGCGATGAGAATTTAGAAGAAATACCTGACACGATAGAAGGTATTAAACATGAAGTAGAGCGATTAAATCAGCGAATTGATGCGAATAAAGAATCCGATCTAGAGCAGATAAAATTGATTGAAGAGCTTGCCAAACAAAATGAATCTCTGGCGACACAGCTCAAATCAACGATGTCGCATTTAAATCGCATCACCTACTTGTCGATCCTTGCTTTGTTCGTCTCTCTAATAAGTATCGTAATTGTATTAATATGAAAAGAGTCTATGTCAGTGATAATCCAATAATCGCAGGCCACTTACAAAGCATCCTGGAGGCAAACAATATTGCTACTCACCTTCGAAATGACAGTTTGACTGGAGGTATAGGCGAATTACCCATCAATGAGTGCTGGCCAGAAATTTGGGTGAATGATGAGCGTGATTATGAACTCGCCCTAACCCTAATCAATGCTACGCTCAATTCCAATAATACGAATGTAAGCGATTGGCTATGTCAATGTGGCGAAAAAATTGAAGCTCAGTTCGATAGTTGCTGGTCATGCGGCAACATAAATCAATCAACATGATCGACATTTTTGGATCTAGAACGTGGTTCCTTATGGATGATTCAATAACCAATTTAAATAAATTGGTTACAAATTGGTTGCTAACGCCCAACTGCAACCAGATTTGAAAATATTTAAAAAGTGAAAAATATTATAAGTGACTGTTTTATATATATTTATTGTGTTATTCAATAGTTGGCATAGCGCCTGCATTATATTATTTGAAAATTTAAATTTTTTAGAGGAGAAACATCATGAAATGGGAAACC
>JBCCHP010000035.1:0-11840 GCA_039028675.1 Pseudomonadota bacterium
CACTACCATACCCTCGGTACCGGATATAGATAAAGGCAAACTATTAATTTCAGTTATTGATTCTTTATTATCTGGATTGACTTCCTTTAAATTACGTATGGAAACATATTGTCTCGCAATTAATGGTGCAACTCGATTGCCTAACCCGATCTCTTCGAATAATTCCATCTCTTCAGATAATTTATTGTCATCCAATAACAGTCGCATATCAGTCTCAGATATATCTTGATAAGACACACCAAAAGGCTCCAGTTCACGATTCAACAGGCGCTTACCCAGAGATATTGCTTCTTCATGTTGCATACTTTTCAGGAAGTGGCGTATCTGGGTTCTTGCTTTGGCAGTGACGACGAAACTTAGCCACGCAGGGTTTGGGCGGCCACTTTCTGCAGTTATAATCTTAATGGTATCGCCATTATTTAAAACCGTGCCCAAAGGTGCCAGTTTGCGATTGATTCTTACGCCAACACAATGATTACCGACATCACTATGAATGGCATAGGCGAAATCAATCGCGGTTGCAGCACGAGGTAGTTCGATAATTTTTCCCTTCGGTGTAAACACATAAACCTGTTCAGGAAATAAATCAATTTTAACGTTTTCAAAAAACTCTTTCGGATTACCGGCTGTCTTATTCAATTCCACTATATTTCTTAACCACTCCCTGGCGCGACGATGGGCGCCGCTGCGGTCTGAATTCTTGGCAAGGGTGGAAGATTTTTTCCCTTCTGATTTATACAGCCAGTGAGCTGCAATTCCCACTTCGGCGACGTCATTCATTTCTTTGGTACGTATTTGTATCTCGATGGGAACGCCATAAGGACCGAATAATACAGTGTGCAATGATTGATAACCGTTTGCCTTGGGTATGGCAATATAGTCTTTAAACTTACCCGGAACGGGTTTGTAAAGATTATGTACTGTGCCTACAGTACGATAGCAGGTATCCACTTCATCAACGATGATACGAAATGCATAGACATCATAGACTTCTGCAAATGAAAGATGTTGTTCCTGCATCTTGTTATAAATGCCATATAAGTGTTTTTCTCTGCCAATAATTTGTCCGGGGATTTTTTCCTGGCGCATGCGACGTTTGAGCGCAGTTCTTATCTTGGTAATAATTTCTTTGCGATGCCCGCGCGCTTTATTAATTTGCTCAGATAAAATTCGATGTCGCAGTGGATAAAACGCAGCAAACCCTAGCTCTTCTAACTCCAGACGTATCGAATTAATACCCAGACGTAATGCGATTGGCGCATAAACTTCCAGAGTTTCTCTGGCAATACGTCTTTGTTTTTCCGGTCTCAATACATCAAGGGTGCGCATATTATGTAATCGATCAGCGAGTTTGACCAAAATGACACGAATATCCTGACTCATAGCCATCAGCATTTTTCGAAAATTACTCGCTTGCGCTTCAGCAAAACTTTCAAACTCAATCTTGTCGAGTTTACTTACGCCATCAACGAGTTCAGCTACGCCCTTGCCAAAGCGTTTTCGGATTTCTGTCTTGGCGGTATCGGTATCCTCAATCACATCATGTAAAATTGCCGCGACAATAGTCTGGTGATCCATATGCATATCACCCAGAATCTTAGCGACCTCTAGTGGATGATGGATGTAGGGCTCACCACTGGCACGCTTTTGTCCCTCATGAGCCTTGGCGCCAAACTGATAGGCGCGTTGAATGTTCTCAACCTGTTCTGGTTGTAAATAAGTCCCGATAGATTTACTCAGCTCGGTAATAGTTAACACATTGAAGATCCGATCAAATTCATGATCGTAGTGTACAACAAAGCAGGGGATGGAAAATATCAGGACGAGTCTTCGTCCTGATTATTATTCGTTGGTAGGCAGGTCGAAATCGCCCTCTTCAAACTCATCTTCTGTATCGAATTGATTGATCGTATCTATATTCTCATTGGTAATAAGATTATCAGCTATTTCTCTCAACGCGATAACAGTGGGCTTGTCATTATTTTCTGGTACCAAAGGATCAGCGCCCATAGCGATCTGACGTGCTCGTTTTGTCGCGAGCATGACTAAATCATAGCGATTTTCGACGTATTCCAGACAATCTTCTACAGTTAGTCTAGCCATGTGTTACCTCGATTATATTTATATATATTAATAAGTTATGTGTATTTAGCTACAAAAGGTGCGGTATTGTACTGAAATCATGGTTGTTGTGCCATGATTTCAGCAACAAACTGCTCGTAAAATTCAGATTGACGACAACAACCCAAATTGGTGGCATGAATGATTGATTGTAGTTCGTCAACAGCTTCATCAAAATCATCATTGATGACGATGTAATCATATTCTTTAAAATGTGACATTTCTTCAGTAGCCATTTGCATGCGAGAATCAACAATATCTTTATCATTTCCATGCCTGCCATGCAGACGCTCCTGTAGAGAATGATAATCCGGTGGTAGGACAAAAATACTCACGGCACTTCGCAATAGAGATTTGATTTGTCTTGCGCCTTGCCAGTCGATTTCAAGAATAATATTTTTTCCTTCTTTTAAATCCACTTCAATTGATTGCTTTGCTGTTCCATAGTAATGATTGAAAACATACGCATATTCAAGAAACTCATTATCGTTGATCATCGACTTAAATTTTTGTTCGTCGACAAAAAAATAATCCTTACCATTTTCTTCGCCTTGTCGGGCTGCGCGGGTAGTATGTGAAGTTGAGACAGTAAGATGCTCTATTCTCGTCAGTAGTTCTTTTACCAATGAAGTTTTACCTGCTCCGGAAGGAGCAGAAATTATGAAGAGGCTACCGGTTTTATGCTTCATCATATCATTCAATGTTTTGTATTTGTTCTCGCATTTGTTCTATTAATACCTTTAGATCAACCGATGCATTGCTGGTATCAATATGTGCCGATTTTGATCCAAGTGTATTGGCTTCTCGATTTAACTCCTGCATTAAAAAATCTAGACGTCGACCAACTGGTCCAGTTTGATTAAGTGCGTGGTCCACTTCTTCTACGTGGGCATTTAATCGATCCATTTCTTCTGCCACATCAATTTTTTGCGTCAACACTAATATTTCCTGTTCCAGTCGATCATGATCAAATTCAGCAACCAATTCCTGTGCCTTTAGCTTATATTTTTCTCTTTGTGCTTCAATAATCTCTGGCATCCTGTTTTGCACATTCTTAACAATCTCTTTGACCTGTAAGGTTCGTTCGAGAATCATTGCCTGGATTTTTTCTCCTTCTCGTTGGCGATTATCGACGACCGCTTGCAGCGCACTATTGACCAGTGTTTGAATTTCACGACTAATAATATCTATATCAGGTGATGAGTGTTCCAGAATTCCCGGCCATCGCAGTAAATCAAGCGCATTAATTGCAGCTGGATTCTGTAATTTTTTACTGGTTGCCTCAGATGTTTCTATTAATTTTCCGAGTAACGCTTCATTTAAAGGTAGTGTGTCATCAATAACAGTATTTAATTCAAGTCGAATCGTGCAATCGACTTTGCCACGTTTGAGCTTATTGCCAATGCATTCACGAATTGATTGTTCTAGTGATCGATATTCTTCTGGCAAGCGCACAGTTAATTCGAGATATCGATGATTTACACTACGTATTTCACAACTTGCCCGCCCCAGTTTACTGGAATTTTCTGCCCGACCATAAGCCGTCATGCTGACAATCATTTTTATTCCTTGAATCTATAAGTTATTTAATACTAGCGTTTCATAGAAGAAGTGGAAACACGAAAATCAATAATCGGTATAATAATTATATTTATGGAGAGAGACATGCGTCCCAGTAAACGTAGACCGGATGAATTACGAGCGGTAAACATCACTCGAAATTACACCTGTCATGCCGAAGGTTCTGTGTTAATTGAATTTGGCAATACCAGAGTGATTTGTAATGCCAGCTTTGAAGATAGTGTGCCTGGATTTCTTCGCGGACAAGGCAAAGGCTGGGTCACAGCAGAATACGGAATGTTACCGAGATCAACCAACAGCCGAATGCGACGTGAAGCGACGCAAAACAAACAAGGTGGGCGAACAATGGAGATTCAGCGTTTAATTGGACGCTCATTGCGTGCTGTCGTCGATATGGATTTACTAGGCGAAAATACAATCGTGCTGGATTGTGATGTGATACAAGCTGATGGTGGTACTCGAACTGCCTCAATCACTGGTGCCTATGTAGCATTATTCGATGCTGTGAACCATGCCAGGGAAAAAGGTTTAATAAACGACAACCCAATAAAGACGCAAGTTGCCTCAATATCAGTCGGGATATATCAACAACATGCTGTGCTTGATCTGGATTATGCAGAGGACTCTCGAGCCGAGACAGATATGAATGTTGTGATGAATAGTGACCAACAGTTTATTGAAGTACAGGGTACTGCTGAAGGGCATCCATTTTCAGCTGCTGAATTAAATTCGATGCTGGAACTTGCTAAGCATGGTATTGAACAATTGTTTGTTGCGCAGAATGCGGCGTTGGCTGATTCATGAAGCAAGATCGAATCGTACTGGCCAGCAACAATCCTGGTAAAGTAAAAGAAATAAACGCGCTGCTTTCATCTCTCGATTTAGAAATTATTCCTCAGGCCGATCTGGGTGTTGTTGATGCAGTCGAGGACGGTTTGAGTTTTGTCGAAAATGCATTGATTAAAGCCAGACATGCTGCGGAGCAAACATCATTACCTGCTATCGCAGATGATTCTGGTCTTGAGGTGACGGCATTAAATGGCGAGCCTGGCATTTACTCCGCACGTTATGCAGGTGAAAACGCAAGTGATGAAGACAATTTAACAAAATTAATCAATCAGATTCAATCCGTTCCCGTAAATAAAAGACAGGCGCGCTTTATTTGTGTCATGGTTTTTTTAAGGTATGCCAATGACCCTGTCCCAGTTATTGCCCAGGGTATCTGGAATGGTGAAATTGTGACGTCGCCTAGCGGTAAAAATGGTTTCGGTTATGATCCTGTTTTTTATCTATCAGACAGGGCATGTACATCGGCAGAATTAGCAGCAGATGTAAAAAATTCAATCAGTCATCGTGGCATTGCATTAAAAGAAATAATCGATAAATTGAAACAAGTCATTGATTAGTTATCGGGGTAATTTCCCGGCCCGTCCCTGAGCCGGGAAAATCTGGCAGGACCGCGTCCATTCCAATATTCCATGACCTGCATGCCCTAAAGCATAAAAATATAATATGACATAGAAATGAATTTTAATTGACAATATATTGAATGTTTCGTTGTCATAAATAATGATAATACTTCCTATTATTTTCTTTCCCAAACAAATGATTTAATTATCGAAATTATCTGGCATACGAATTGTCTTAGTTGTAACCTGATACGTATCAGACGATTAATCTAAAATCATGAAAATCTGTAAAAATATAATGTTAATGGCCCGGCTTGTTAGCGGAACATTTTTTGTAATATTCCTTTCTGCAACTCCCGTCATTGCCAATGATACCGTGACACCGGTCAGTGTCGTCACTGCAAAAAAAGGCGAAGTTAGAGAAGAAGTTCCACTTACCGGTACTGTCGCCAGTCCACGTTCTTCAATGATTTCTCCCAAAGAGGCAGGATACGTAGAGAGACTATTGGTTGATGAAGGTTATGTTGTAAATCAAGGTGATGTCTTACTGGAACTAGACAGGAAATTGGCAGACATTGAGATAGCGCGGGTCAGGGCACAATTGCAGGAAGCCGTTGCTGAGGTGAGGGAATTTGAACGGCAACGTGATGAAGCGGAAGAGTTAGTTGAAAAAAAGCATATTGCTGCCACTTCTTTTGAAGCAGCATCAGCACAAGTAGAAATCGCAAAAGCGGTAGTGCAACGATTGCGCGCTGAATTGGCTCGTCAGCAAACAATTGCCGAGCATCATACAGTTTATGCGCCTTTTAACGGCGTGATTGTGGAAAAACTCGTGGAAGTGGGGCAATGGATAGAAAGTAACGGTGCATTATTTCAATTGATAGAACTTAACCCCCTTCGTATAGAAATCCCTGTGCCGCAGTTTTATTTTAATCGTATTACTGTCAATACACCGGTGACCATTCGTTATGATGCTCGTAAAAATGAAACATTCACAGGCAAAGTTACAACATTAATTCCCGTGAGTAATGAGACTACAAGAACGTTTACTGTATTTATTCAGATAGATAATCAGTTGCAATCTGTGACCCCGGGCATGTCTGCAAGAGTAACTTTTTTGTTACGTGAAAACGAAGAGCAAGCGTCGTTGCTGGTGCCTCGTGATGCAATTGTACAACAACCAAATGGTAGTAAATCTGTATGGATAGTCTCTCAAGACGCTAATAATGTAACAGCCAGACCTGTCACCATCACAACGGGTAAAAATGTGAGTAATAATGTTGAAATAATATCGGGTGAACTATCTGATGGCGATGTAATTGTGGTCAAGGGGAATGAACTATTACAACCTGGACAAGCAGTAAACGTGATTGAACAGATGGATTACCAACTCTAGTACATGTTTCGTCTCGCAATCAATAATCCGATTATTGTTACTGTAGCGATACTAATCGTTTGTCTATTTGGGATATTGTCTTATTTTCGTGTGCCAGTTCAAATGATTCCTGATCTTGATCCAAGAGTTATTTCAATCTACACCATCTGGCCTGGTGCCACGCCGCAGGATATCGAAAAAGAAATACTGATAGAACAGGAAGAGTATTTGAGGCGCGTACCAGGTCTAGAGCGAATGATCTCTACTGCACGTACTGGCAGTGCCGACATCGAACTGGAATTTCCTTTTAATGTAAATATAAATGATGCATTACTTCGTGTTAATAACGCGATCACACAAGTGCCGGGTTATCCGGAAAATGTCGATGAACCACGCATTATCGCCAGTTCTTTTTCCAGTAATTCATTTATGTACTACAGCGTATTACCGTTGCCAGGCAATCCAAAGAATCTGGAAATCACTGGAATGCGGGACTTTCTCGAAGACAATGTCATTACCTATCTAGAACGTGTGCAGGGGATAGACTCTGTCCGTTTACGCGGTGGTGAAGAAACTCAGATTCGTATTTATGTTGATCCAGTCAAACTTGCCGAGCGCAATATCACGTTAATCGACGTGCGTGATGCAATAAGAGCACGCAATCGTGATGTCTCCGGCGGTGATCTGGATTCCGGAAAACGCCGCTATATCTTGAGAACAATGGGTCGCTTTCGAGATCTGCAAGAGATGGAAGAATTGGTTATCGCGCGTCAGGGCGATGCATTCATTCGTTTAAGTGATGTAGGTTTTGTGGAAAAAGATATTTCCGAGATCCGATCTATTGTGTACACCAATGGCGATCGCGTAGTCAATTTGTCAGTGAAAAGACAGGTGGGTAGCAATGTGATTGCTATTAAAGAGGCAATCTCAAAGGTGATTGAAGACCTTAATGAAGGCTATCTTAAAGATAATGGTATGAAAATAGAATTGATTTCGGAAGATGTTCGTTATGTTGAACAATCGATCAAGGTAGTCACCCAAAGTTTAATTATTGGTTCATTACTCGCCACATTGATCCTATTTTTATTTTTACGCTCTACCTCGGCAACAATGGTGGGGGCAATAGGTATTCCTATTTGTACAGTAATCGCATTTTTGGGGTTATTGATTACGGGAAGGACGATCAATGTCATTTCCATGGCCGGCGTTGCTTTTGCAATTGGTATGACGCTAGATAACAGTATTGTTGTTCTTGAAAATATTTATAAACATATGTCCACTGGTAAAAATCGTATGCAGGCAGCCTACGAAGGTGTTAAAGAAGTATGGCCAGCCGTTCTGGCATCAACACTGACAACAGTCTTTGTTTTTCTGCCAATTGTTTTTATTCAGGAAGAAGCCGGACAGTTGTATTCAGATGTCGCGGTTGCAATTTCCGCAGCGATATTAATGTCGATGATCGTTGCAATCACGGTAATACCTGTGGCCTGCAGTCGTTTTTTATCACCTAATAATTCAGCGCCATCTCGCGTTGGTCTATTTCGAGGCGGACAACTATTTGGTCAACTTGTTATGAGTTTTGTCAGTTGGTTAATGCAAGGTGTGATTCGGCGCGTTGTGTTGATCATGTCAGTATTGATGATTACGTGGTTAATTCTAGATAATTTAACACCCAAGGCAGAATATTTACCGGAAGGCGAAGAGAAAAAAATATTTGCCAGAGTGTTTCCGCCGCCTGGATACAACATTGACCAGATGAACCGAATCGCTGAGCGGCTTAATGAAATGTATGTGCCGCATATAATCAAGGATAAATCTGACTACGATATTGAGAGCGATGAATTACCCCCACTTGACTATATTGTAACTTTTGCCAGCTCTGGCGCGACCATGTCGGTTATTGAAGTGACTTCCCGACAACATCTGGATAAGTTGACAGATTTGACGCGTGAGTTAATTAAGGAATTTCCAGGGGTGTTAACATTTGTGTCTCGCGGCAGTATTTTCTCGAGCAATTCTGGTGGTACACGTAGCATAAACCTGGATATTAGTGGTTCAGATCTGGAAGAATTATATTCAGTTGGCCTCGTGGCATTTTTACGTTCCCAGGAAATTTTCGATAACCCCAGGGTGCGCCCTGAACCTTCATCTTTGACGCTCGGTCAACCGATGATAGAGATAAGACCTGACTGGGAACGTTCTGCAGAATTAGGTATAGATGCTGACGAACTCGGTTATACAATTTGGGCCTACTCGGATGGTGCATTTGTCGATGAATATTTCGAAGGCGATAACAAGATTGATATGTTTTTATATTCAACACAAGGTGTTATTCAATCGCCTGCTGATTTGGACCATTTAATGTTGTTTTCAAAACAGGGCGGCATGATACCACTCTCTGCGGTCGCCAATGCCGAGGATACGGTAAATACCGAACAGGTCCGGCGTGTGAATAGTCGAAGGACAATTACGCTTTCGATTATTCCGCCTGAGGCAGTAGCGTTAGAGACTGGTGTTGAAATTGTGAAGCGTGACTTGATTGACTATTTGCGTAATGAAGGACTTGTCGGCGATAAGATAAGTATCAATATAAGCGGTGCCAGTGACAGACTGGATAATACGCGCACAGCAATGCTGACAAATTTTATTACAGCGATATTTATAGCGTATTTATTGTTAGTAGCGATTTTTGCTCATTGGGGTTATCCGCTATTGATTATGACTTCTGTGCCTATAGGAATCAGTGGTGGTATCGTTGGCTTATGGTTAATGAATTTTTTTGGCGGAAAACTCGAATTAATCGGCTATCAAAATATTAGTCAACCATTCGATATGATTACCATGTTGGGTTTTCTGGTATTGATTGGCACAGTCGTCAACAACCCAATTCTATTGGTTGAGCGGGCAATGGCGAATATCAGAGTAAAAGGTATGGCCATTGCTGATGCAATCAGGGAAAGTACTCAGTCTCGCTTGCGCCCGATTATGATGTCAATGATTACGACAATTGCTGGATTATCACCACTTGTGTTCAATCCCGGAGAAGGGACTGAGTTATATCGTGGTCTAGGCGCGATAGTGTTATTTGGTTTGTTATTCTCTACGCTAGTCACCTTGACCTTTATGCCATGTCTGCTGTCGTTAGTATTGGATATAAAATCGAAATTTGGCGGTTTTGGCATTAATAAAAATAAAGAAGTACTGGATATACAGTAATACCCATGATGTTTAATTTCACACAGGCGATACCATTATCGCTATATGTGCATATTCCCTGGTGCGTAAAAAAATGTCCTTACTGTGATTTTAATTCGCATGAGTTGATTCCCGATAGTGAGTTGCAGCAACATTACATCGACGCCTTAATTTCTGATCTGGAATCAAAACTACCCGACATCTGGGGCAGGCAAATAGGTACGGTTTTCATTGGCGGTGGTACTCCCAGTCTTTTTTCAGTCGAGATGCTGGATAAATTATTGTGTGCAATTCGGGCACGATTAAATATTCATCCGCAAATAGAAATAACAATAGAAGCGAATCCCGGTACTGCAGAGGGCGATAAATTTACTGGCTATCGTGAAATTGGCATCAATCGTTTATCGATAGGAGTGCAGAGTTTTGACACGGAACAGTTAATTAAACTTGGTCGAATTCATACCAGTGATGAAGCGATAAATGCGGTAGCGCTGGCGAAGTCTGCTGGTTTTGATAATTTGAATATTGATTTGATGTTTGGTTTACCTGGCCAAACAATTCAGTCAGCAATGGATGATTTACAATATGCAATTGATCTGACGCCATCCCATATTTCCTGGTATCAATTAACCATTGAGCCAAACACAATCTTTTTTTCCAAGCCCCCAGTCGTACCGCTGGATGACGAAATATGGGAAATACAATTAGCCGGACAGAGCCTGTTAGCGCAATATGGATTTAAACAATATGAAGTCTCTGCCTATGCAAAAGACAACAACCGTTGCGAACATAATCTGAATTATTGGGAGTTTGGTGATTATCTTGGTATTGGTGCTGGTGCACATGGAAAATTAACCTCAGTTTCTGCAGGACAGGTCGTTCGACATAGTCAATATAAATTACCAACGCGTTATATGAAAAAAGCAGGTATCGACGTCGCCAGCCAGAAAATTATTAAGAGAAAAGATATCACTTTTGAATTTATGTTAAATTCCATGCGCTTACTAGACGGAATTCCTGCAAGTTTATTTATGGAGCGTACTGGTTTGCCATTAAGTGTTATCGATAATGAATTATCTATTGCTGAAGAAAGACAATGGTTGGACTGGAACATGCAATATTTAAAACCGACGGAATTGGGACAACGCTATTTGAACAATCTATTAGAATTGTTTCTGCCAGCTGACTGATGAACGACTGGTATATTTATATTTTACGTTGCGCCGATAACAGTCTCTATACAGGCATTACGACAGATATCGAAAGACGTATAGTTGAACATAATGCAGGTAATAAGGGCGCTCGTTATACTCGTTCAAGAAGACCAGTAAATTTAGTTTATACTGAGAAATACAATAGTCGTTCTGATGCCAGCAAACGTGAAGCGGTCATAAAAAAAATGACACAAGCCCAGAAAAATGAGCTGATACCCAACGAGAAACTATTATCTTTATGAATGCCAGTAATACTCAATCATCGATTAATTGTGATACTCCAGTGACAATTATCGTTAAACGCCGTCCAAAGCCGAGTCTTATCACTGAATTTGAAAACATAATGACCGGAACAACTCAGGATGCAATGAAGTTTGAAGGCCACCTTGGCGCAAATATCATCCGCCCTCTTAAAGAAAACGATTTCTATCGTATTGTATTTAAATTCGATTCTATGCGTAATTACATTGCATGGGAAAATTCAGATGTTCGCCGAAAGTGGATGGAAAAATATGCCGAAGTTGAACAAGGCGAGCAGGAAATTGAGGTCTTAAGTGGGCTAGAAACCTGGTTTACTCTGGCAGGTGAAGAGGTATTGGTGCCACCCAAAAAATACAAAATGTTTATCGTGACCTGGTTGTCAATATTTTGTCTGTCAGTGTTATTAAACCAAATTTTGAAGCCCATTCTGGGTCAGCAAAACGAAATTGCGCAGATTGCTATTATGTCGCTGGTGATGGTTGCATTAATGACTTATGTATTAATGCCCATAATTTCTAAAATATTAAGCCGCTGGTTATATTGTAATAAAAAATAATTTTAACAAATACTTATCTATTAATTTTTATAAATTAACTTAATTAGTTTTTTACTGTGCTTCTTGTTTTTCTGGTCTGTTGATCTAGGCTATAACTTAATAATAGTTAATAACCATTTACTGGCATG
>JBCCHP010000036.1:0-11516 GCA_039028675.1 Pseudomonadota bacterium
ATTTTATGATTCCATTTATTAACAATATCACAAAATATTAATGCCGTTTGTTCCGCATCATATCTGGCTGAATGTGCATCCCTGTCATCCCAACTTAGACCTGCTGCTTTTGCAGCACGAGACAAGACAGTCTGACCGTATGCAAGGCCACATAGTGTGGCTGTATCGAATACACTAAAAGGATGGAAAGGACTCCTTTTAATTTGAGTACGTTCTACTGCTGCATTTAGAAAACCCAAATCAAAATGTGCATTATGCCCAACCAGAACAGCACGATTACATTCGTATTCTTTTACTTTTTTTCTGATCGATTGAAAAATAAATTGTAATGCTTCTTTTTCATCTACCGCAATCTGCTTTCTAAACGGATGATTTGGATCGATTCCAGTGAATTCCAGAGACTCTGGATCCAGATTAGCACCTTCAAATGGCTCAACATGTTTGGAAAATATTTCATCAATCGTCCATTCCATTTTGTTATTAATTGTTAGTGTAACAGCTGCGATCTCCAGCAATGCATCAGTTGCACAATTAAATCCTGCTGTTTCGACATCAATAATAACTGGGTAAAAACCACGGAAACGAGTTGCAACTGTATCCATTTATTGCATCTGCCAATTACAAATCTCGCCAGCCCGATATGGCATCAACGTATCAGAAGCAAATGGGAATGTTTCTGGAATTGTTTGTTCTTGCTTTATTAAGGTAATCGTATTTTTATTTCTAGGAAGACCGTAAAAGTCTGCACCATAAAAACTAGCGAATGCTTCTAGTTTTTCCAGTTGATCCGCACGAGTAAATGCCTCCGCATATAATTCCATGGCAATATGTGCTGTATACATTCCTGCACAACCGCAAGCTGATTCCTTTAAATGTCTTGCATGAGGAGCGCTGTCTGTCCCTAGAAAAAATTTAGGATTACCACTTACAGCAGCCTGCATGATGGCCTGTCTATCATCTTCAGCTTTTAATATTGGTAAGCAATAATGATGAGGTCTAATACCACCTCGAAATAAATCATTCCGATTTAATAATAAATGTTGTGGTGTGATGGTTGCGGCAATATTGTCGTCAGTCTCCATTACAAACTTGACCGCTGCTTGAGTCGTAATATGTTCAAACACTATTTTCAGATTTGGAAAATCGTTAACAATATTTTTTAATACTTTATCGATAAACACTGCTTCACGATCAAATATATCGATATGACTATCTGTCACTTCACCATGCACTAATAACATTAAACCAGCTTCACTCATTGCCTGCAGCGTCGCATATGTTTTTTTCATATCGGTCACGCCTTGATCAGAATTAGTCGTTGCTCCAGCAGGGTAGTACTTGAGTGCTTTGACGAAGCCACTATTAGCCGCTAACTCAATCTCTTCAGGCCGAGTGTTATCTGTCAGATAAAGTGTCATCAATGGTTCGAACTGAAACTCATCATCAACGGCTTTCAGTATACGATCTCGATAAGCACTGGCATCTGCTGTCGTCAACACCGGTGGACTTAAATTTGGCATAATAGTAGCGCGGGCAAATTGTGCTGCACTGTGATTTACAACATATCTTATGGCGTCCCCATCTCGCAAATGCAGGTGGAAATCATCAGGTTTTGTAATGGTGATTGATTGCATCATTTAAGACTCTATTCAATAAATGTTAAGGTAACACAAGCAACGAATTTTGTCCGTGATACACATCTTCAAGAGGTTGATAATATGGAATATTCAAAACTGGGAAGTACCGATATAAATGTAAGTCGATTATGTCTGGGCACAATGACCTGGGGTGAACAAAACAGCGAGGCAGAAGCACATGAACAGCTGGATTATGCTGTTGCAGAGGGAATTAACTTCATCGACACGGCTGAACTGTATCCAGTTGCACCAAAAGCCGAAACACAAGGATTAACAGAACAATACATTGGAACATGGTTAGCCAAACGAAACGATCGACATGAATTGATTATCGCTACTAAAGTAGCTGCGAGAGCAGACTGGTTACCTTATCTACGTGATGGTAAAAATAAACTAAATAAGGCCAATATTACTGCGGCACTTGATGCTTCGCTAAAACGTTTGCAAACAGACTACATCGATTTGTATCAGTTACATTGGCCAGAACGTGACACCAACTTTTTTGGAAAACTGGGCTACTATCATGCGCCGGAAAAAGATGGAGTACCTATTGAAGAAACTCTAGATGTGCTTAATGAGTTGGTTAAGGCTGGTAAAATAAGACATATTGGAATTTCAAATGAGACAGCTTGGGGTTCTGCTGAATACTTACGCCTTGCAAACGAAAAAGATCAGCCGCGGATTGTCTCCATACAAAATCCTTATAATTTGTTAAACCGCAGCTTTGAAGTTGGTCTTGCAGAATTTTCGCATCGGGAACAGGTTGGTCTACTTGCCTATTCGCCACTTTGTTTCGGTGTATTAACTGGTAAATATCTGAACGATGCGAAACCTGAGGGTAGTCGTCTTGTGCTATTTGACCGCTTTACACGCTACACTAATCCAGAAGCGGAGGCAGCGACGACAGAATATGTAAATCTGGCAACAGAACATGAACTTGATCCGGCACAAATGTCATTAGCATACGTCACTAGTAGACCGTTTCTAACCAGTAATATTATTGGTGCAACGACAATGGAACAGCTACGTATAAATATCGATAGTGTTCATCTTGAATTAAGTAAAGATCTAATCAAAGAAATTGAAGAGATACATAAAAAGATTCCTAATCCAGCACCTTAAAGAGTATCGGGTAAGGTATAATCAAGCTAAATTAATATCTGGATAAAATAATGATCGAATCTTCGTTAACAGCCATATCACCAATCGATGGTCGTTACCTGAAAAAAACTGATGCACTGCGACCAATTTTTAGTGAATACGGTCTGTTTCGATTGCGTGTTCAGGTTGAAATAGAATGGCTCAAGGCGTTGGCGCAACATCCAGATATTATCGAGATAGCCCCATTCGATGATAACTCACTCGCTATATTAAATGATGTGGTAGAAAGTTTTGATGTTGCTGATGCAGAGGCAATTAAAAATATCGAGCAAACCACGAATCATGATGTAAAAGCTGTAGAATATTTTATCAGGGAACAAATTAGCAAAGATTCAGCGCTGGCTGAGGCTTCTCAATTTATTCATTTTGCCTGTACATCCGAAGATATTAATAATCTGAGCCATGCATTGATGCTTAATACCGCACGCATGGAAGTGTTATTACCGACACTGAATATGATTATTACTGACTTACAAGATCTGACTAACAAATTTGCTGATACGCCAATGTTGTCTCGAACACATGGTCAAACAGCATCACCAACAACTCTGGGCAAAGAAATTAGCGTGTTTGTTTATCGATTAAAAAGACAATATAAGCAGCTTCAAGATGTATCATGTTTAGGCAAGATAAATGGCGCAGTGGGAAATCATAATGCTCATCTATCAGCCTATCCCCATCTGGATTGGCTGAATTTCTCTAGGCAATTTGTTGAGAACCTGGGATTAGACTGGAACTCACATACTACCCAGATTGAGTCTCATGACTATATTGCTGAGTATTTTCATGTATTAGTCAGAATCAATACTATTCTTATTGATCTATCTCGTGATATCTGGAGTTATATATCACTGGGATATTTCAAATTAAAATTAAAGGATGGAGAAATCGGCTCCTCAACCATGCCACATAAAGTTAACCCGATTGATTTTGAAAATGCCGAGGGAAATTTCGGTATTGCTAACAGCATCATGAATCATCTCGCCAATAAATTGCCAATTTCACGCTGGCAACGTGATCTCACTGATTCAACTGTGCTACGCAATATGGGAGTAGGGATTGCGCATACGCTTATTGCGTTTGATGCAACCATAAAAGGATTATCTAAATTGGATATCGACGAAACAAGACTGCAAGCAGATCTGGAACAGGCATGGGAAGTGTTGGCAGAACCGATTCAAACCGTAATGCGTCGTTATGGTATTAGCGATGCCTACGAACAATTAAAAGAATTAACCCGTGGTCAAGATATCTCTCAGGAAGCACTTGAGCACTTTATCAATGACCTCAATATTCCTGAAGAGGCTAAACAATCCTTATTATCACTCACACCACATAATTACATTGGTAATGCAAAGGAATTGGCGAAACTTGTCTCCAAACCTGAATAGAAATGAAAGACTTTTCTGAATTTCAATTAGGGCAATCTAATGATGGTCAACTTGAAGTCACGACGCGTAATGAAAATGCGGCGGCCGTTTTGGAATTGGTCAAACAGGCTACACAAAAATTGGCCATTATCAGCCGTGAACTCGATCCTTTTGTGTTTGATCATCTAGAGTTGGCTGACGCGATGAAAGATGTCGTGTTGAATAATCGTCGCGCTGAAGTGCGCATTATTGTGTTTGAACCTGAGCTGATTTCTCGACGTGGACATAAATTACTCGATATCAGTGGAAAACTAAGTAGCTATATTCATTTTCGCAAGGCAGCAAATGAATACAAATCATTTAATGAATCTGTAGTGATTGCCGATGAAATAGGGTATCTGTTTCGTGAAAATTACGAACGATATCGCGGTAAGGTAAACTTCAATAGCCGTCGGGAGTCAAAATCTTTATTGGATGTATTTAATAATATGTGGGAATCGGCGAAAACTGATCCAAATTTGCGTAGGGTAATGATTTGAATAGATTTTATATACTCTTACTACTCATATTGAGCAGCGCTTTGGTACAAGCTGAAAGCATGAAACTCGAGCTCATTCCAATGCAGCATCGCTCTATTGATGAGATTATCCCGGTTATTAAACCATTGGTGGTTGAAGGTGGCACAGTCACAGGTATGAATAATCAATTAATCGTCAAAACCACGCCCTCCAACCTTCAACAAATTAAACAGGTACTAAAACAAATTGATTACGCCCCGCGTCAATTGATGATCAGTGTTAGACAGGATATTGATGGAAATTTTCGAAATCGGCAGGGTGGCCTTTCTGGTCAGTACCGCTCAGACAATCTTGATATCACGGTGCCAGATCGAAATCGCAATGGCACGATCATTCAGGGAAAAGATGACGAAGGCAATGTCATCCGTTATCGGACCATTGAAACACAATCTAACATTGAAGACCGAAATGCATTTCGGGTGATGACATTAGAAGGTAATCCAGCTTATATCAACACCGGACAATCAGTACCGATTGCTAATACCACAACTTATGTCACTGCAGGAGGCGTTGTGGTACAGGACGGAGTGGAATATCGTGATGTGTCTTCCGGTTTTTATGTCTTGCCCAGATTACAAGGCGAAAATGTGACGCTTGCAGTATCGCCATATATGCAACGAATCAACCCTCATCAACAAGATCGTTTTGATATTCAAGGGATGGAAACGGTTGCAACCGGTAAACTTGGTGAATGGATGGAAATTGGAGGCTCTGCGCAACATTTCAATGACGATGCCAATGAGAATACGATAAGCACCAAAAGTCGCGGCCAGGAATTAAGAACCATCCTGATTAAAGTAGATGAAGTAAAATAGTTTAGCCACACCACGCCCTGACTGATAAAATACGATTCTAATCTTCAGTCATACTAATTCATACTAGATGTTAATACTGCCAGGCGGAAATGCCCTATCTGAATTTCGTATCAACAAACTGATCGCTTCGCTTAATGCAGTTTTGCCAGAGATAGTCGATATCGCTGCACAATTTATTCATTTTGTCGATTGCAATGAAGCACTTTCAGAAGATGCGAAAACACAATTAGATACATTGCTCAATTATGGTGAACCATTTTCAAAGGACGTTCACCAAATGACTAACAAAATTGTCATTCCAAGACCCGGTACAATTTCTCCCTGGTCAAGTAAGGCAACAGATATTCTAAAGCATTCAGGCTTAATTCAAATAGCACGCGTTGAGCGGGGAATAAACTTTTTTATTCAAAGTAAATGTAAATTAAGCGATGATGAAATGATTCAAATCAGCTCATTTTTGCATGATCGCATGACCGAGTGTGTGATTGATAGTGCAAGCGAAGCAGAAGCTTTGTTTCATCATACAAGCCCGGTTCCTTTAGCGCATGTCGATATCCAGACACAAGGTATTGAAGCCTTACATCAAGCCAATAATCAAATGGGGCTCGCTCTATCTGATGATGAAATTAATTATCTATTTCAATCATTTTCTGATCTCGATAGAAATCCAAATGATATTGAATTAATGATGTTTGCGCAGGCAAACTCTGAGCACTGCCGCCATAAGATATTCAATGCAGAGTTTACTATTGATAAAGAAAAACAAGTGGCTTCACTGTTTAATTTAATCAAACGAACATATGCAGCCAGTCCAGGAAATGTCTTATCTGCCTATCATGACAATGCTGCTGTCATGGAAGGGTATACAGGTAGTCGTTTCATGGCAGGTTACGATGATAAGCAATACGCATATACCGAAGAACCTATCAATATCTTAATGAAGGTCGAGACACATAATCATCCTACTGCAATTTCTCCCTATCCAGGTGCTGCTACCGGTTCCGGTGGCGAAATTAGAGATGAAACAGCAACAGGTCGCGGCGCCAAACCTAAAGCTGGATTAACAGGTTTCGCTGTATCAAATCTAAAAATACCTGATTTTCAACATCCCTGGGAAATCGATAATGGCAAACCGGCTAGAATCGTATCAGCACTGGACATAATGATTGAAGGACCAATTGGAGCCGCTGCATTTAATAATGAATTCGGTCGTCCTGCCTTATGTGGTTATTTTAGAAGTTATGAACAACGCGAAACAGAAAAAGTAATACGCGGTTATCACAAGCCAATTATGCTCGCCGGTGGCTACGGTATGATTCGACATGAACATATCGATAAACAGGAAATTCCTGCCGGCGCAAAATTAATTGTACTGGGTGGTCCAGCTATGCTGATCGGTTTAGGGGGTGGCGCTGCCTCTTCAGTTGCCTCTGGGTCGAGTGATGCTGAGCTTGATTTTGCTTCCGTTCAACGTGATAACGCTGAGATGCAACGCCGCTGTCAGGAAGTCATCGATCAATGTTTGGCAATGAAAGATCATAATCCAATACTCAGTATTCACGATGTTGGAGCAGGTGGTTTATCAAACGCGATGCCGGAACTGGTAAGTGCAAGTCAGCGTGGAGCATCATTGGAACTGCGCAAAATTCCAAATGATGAACCTGGTATGTCGCCCATGGGTATCTGGTGTAATGAATCACAGGAGCGATACGTATTAGCTATTGCAGCTGAAAATATCGGTACATTTGAAAAACTCTGTTCAAGAGAACGTGCACCATTTGCAATATTGGGAGAGGCTACTGAAGCACAAGAGTTGATACTAAATGATACACACTTTAATCAACGCGCGATTGATATGCCAATGTCAATCTTACTTGGCAAGATGCCAGTCATGCAACGTGATGTTCGATCATATATTAAAAAACATAATGCATTTAAAACATCGGACATCTCATTAGCTGACGCGATTGATAGAGTATTAAAACTACCTACTGTTGCTAGTAAACAATTTTTAATCACGATTGGTGACCGCACAGTTTCTGGTCTTGTGGTAAGAGATCAAATGGTAGGTCGCTATCAAGTCCCAGTGGCTGACTGTGCTGTTACCAGTTCCTCGTATTATGATTATATCGGTGAAGCAATGGCAGTAGGTGAAAGAGCACCAATATCGCTAATCAATGCACCTGCATCCGGTCGTATGGCAATTGCCGAAGCTATAATGAATATTACTGCCGCAAGGATTCTTAAATTAGATGATATTGTCATATCTGCAAACTGGATGGCAGCATGTGGTCAAGCTGATCAGGATAGCTCACTCTATGCTACCGTTTCTGCTGTTAGTGAGCTAAGTATGCAACTTGGAATCGCAATACCAGTTGGGAAGGATTCTTTATCAATGAATACTGTTTGGGATGATAATGGACAAGACAAACAAGTTATCTCACCCCTGTCCTTAAATATATCTGCGTTTGCTCGCATAGCAGATGTTCGACAATCACTTACCCCTGAACTGAAACAACACGATAATTCCTGTTTGTTATTTATCGATCTGGCTAATGGCAAACAACGCATGGGGGGATCAGCTTTGGCACAGGTATACGGACAGATAGGTGATATTACGCCTGATGTTGAGTCAGGTGAAATTGTAAAAGGATTTTTCACTGCGGTGCAGATACTAAATGAATCTGGTTTGATCATGGCTTATCACGATCGTTCTGATGGTGGTTTATTCGTAACATTGGTAGAAATGGCATTCGCGGGACATTGTGGTCTAGATATCAATTGTGATGTTAACGATATTATCGAAATGCTTTTTAACGAAGAGCTTGGTGCAATTATTCAGGTTCTTGAAGAAGATACATCAGAAGTCAAAAAAGCGTTTAACCAAGCTGGAATCGAAAATAAATATATCAAAAAACTCGCTGAACCAAATTCAAATCAATTCATTAATATTTTTCAGCAGAACGAAAAAGTATTTAGTGCACCTATTCAAGATTTGCAACAGACCTGGGCGGAAACCAGCTATCGCATACAAGCCATGCGAGATAATCCTGACTGCGCGAGGCAGGAATTTGATTTGATCAAAGATGATTCATTTTCAGGATTATTTTTGGAAACAACATTTGAAATCAGTGATATTCCTGCAATCAATAGCGGTAAACAACCAACCATCGCTATTCTAAGGGAACAAGGTGTAAATGGTCAGATTGAAATGGCAGCCGCATTTGATCGAGCAGGATTTGAATCAGTAGATATTCATATGCAGGATTTAATTAGTGGTGATGCGGATTTAAAGCATTTTGATGGCATGGTTGCCTGTGGTGGTTTTTCTTATGGTGATGTATTAGGTGCTGGCGGTGGTTGGGCGAAGACCATACTTTTTAATAACAAATTAGTGGATATGTTCTCTGCATTTTTTACGCGACAAGAAACATTTGCTTTAGGTGTGTGTAACGGTTGTCAAATGATGTCACAGCTACGCGATATCATCCCTGGCGCAGCAGATTGGCCAAATTTTATTCGCAATGAATCTGAACAATTTGAAGCACGTTTAGTGATGGTAGAAATCATGCAATCACCTTCCATACTATTCAATAATATGGAATGCGCAATGCTACCTGTTGTTGTCGCACATGGCGAAGGACGTATTTCGCATACATCTGAGTCGAAGACGGTAATGCGCTATATCAATAGTAATAAACAAGCAACCGAGCGTTATCCACTTAACCCTAATGGCTCAGCAGACGGAGTAACTGCGGTAACTAACGATGATGGTCGGTTCACAATTATGATGCCTCATCCGGAGAGAGTATTTCTAAGTAAACAGTATTCCTGGCTTCCAGATTCATGGCAGGGTGAATACAGTCCATGGATGCAAATTTTCCTCAATGCCAGAAAATGGTGTGACTAAAACAAATACATCGTTCAGTTAGCTGGACTGAAACGAAAAGTTGTTTTATAACCATTACATTATGACTAAATCATCTGATATTTCTGAAGAAGATATGGCGCTGTTTCGTGACGCAGTGAGTGATGTCACGCCCATAAAAAAACAGCCTCTTTTACACGAAACAAAAAAACCCTCTCCAATGCCCAAGCAGAAAGAAGCGGATGAGCAATCTGTCATGCGTGAGCTAACAGACAATGTCGTTGATAGATTTGATCTGGAAATGGGTGATGAATTACTTTTTCTCAGGCCCGGCATGCAAAAACAAACCTTACGTAAATTACGTAAAGGTCAATATCCAATTGAGTCAGAACTGGATTTACATGGCATGACTGTGTCAATGGCGAAGGATGCATTAGGCGATTACCTTAATCATTGTCGTCAATCAAATAAGCGTTGTGTTCGAATTATTCATGGCAAAGGGCTGGGTTCAAAAGATAAAAAACCAGTGATAAAAAACAAACTGAATATCTGGTTGCCTAGAATAGATAATGTACTAGCATACTGTTCTGCCAGGCAGGTTGATGGTGGTACGGGAGCAATATATGTTTTATTAAAATCAGGATAGATACTTTCATTTTGTTTGAATAAAAAAATTACAAATGCACAACAATTTATTAGACACTATAAAAAATCGTCTTAAAGACAGAGATGATTCAGAACATGAACAAAGCTATGTCAGGATAGTGATGGGGCTTTTGTGTTTAATCTATATTTACATTGTCAATCAACATATTTACCAATCAGAAGAAGCCCTGGTCTCATCCTATATATATATATTTTTCAGTATTGCTATATTTTTCTGGATTGTAATTAACCCGATCATATTACATAGAAGGCGAATCATCAGCATGCTGATTGATATCAGTCTACTTTCTTATGCTATCTATCATCTTAATGGCTCCGGCTCTCCATTAATATTCTGTTATTTATTTATGATTTTTGGGTATGGTTTCCGTTATGGAAATAGATACTTGCTTTGCTGTGTCGCGATGAGTTTGACTGGATTCAGCTTGATAATAGCTGGAAATCAATACTGGCAAACACAATATCTTCTCGGTTATGGATTTTTAGTTTTCATCATCTTGTTAAGTCTTTATGTCTCTACGCTTATTTCACAATTGCATACGGCTATTAGTGCTGCAAATACTGCGAATGAAGCGAAAAGCCAGTTTTTAGCCAATATGAGTCATGAAATAAGAACACCATTAAATGGTGTAATTGGAATGAGTTCATTACTGGCTGAAACAAAACTTGAAGCTAAACAGAAAGATTATGCTGCAACAATCAATGCATCCGCTAAAACACTGCTGACCCTGATTAACGATATCCTTGATATTTCCAAGATTGAAGCAGGGAAAGTTTCAATAGAATCTGAAAATTTTGACTTGCATTCATTAATGAATTCAACCGCAAAAATATTAGCTCCGCATGCTGAGGTTAAAAAACTGGATTTTAATATTCATATTTCACCAGAGATACCATACCTATTGATAGGAGATGAACAATTATTAAGGCAAATCATCATAAATCTACTTAGCAATGCAATTAAATTTACTGATGAAGGCGCAATAGAAATTTTTCTGCATCATCTTTCATCAATTGATAATAAAGAAAAAATCAGATTTGAAATCATTGATACTGGAATAGGGATACCTGATGAGGCAAAAGCGAAGTTATTTAGTAAATTCACACAAGCTGATAGCTCTACAACCAGAAAGTATGGTGGTACAGGATTAGGTATGGCCATTGCGAAACAATTGGTAGAGGCTATGGATGGAACGATTGGCTTTGAAAGCGAATTAAATGTGGGAACAAGCTTCTGGTTTGAACTTGATTTCGAAAAACAAGCAACATTATCTGAAGAAAAAGAATCACTAGCAAAAATAATAAATTCAAAAATTTATTTTGTTGGTCCATCTTCCAGTCACGATTCTATATTTAATACTCATTTATCTACATGGAATCTGGACTTTTATTATATCAGTTCTGCTAATGACGCATTGAAG